>NZ_JAXIVS010000029.1 GCF_034259325.1 Hyalangium ruber
CCTCGCAGCAGTCGTCGAGGCTGAGCTCGACGCCATCTGCCGGGACGACTCCTTCCTGCGCCGCCTGTGGCAGGGCTCGGAGATTCCGATCCCGCCAGCCCTGACATTACTTTCCTGAGAGCCTATAATGCCTCACGTCTGACTCGCCCTGCGGGGCGAGTGGTGTGTGGGTTCGGAACTTTCAGTCAGACGCATTGTCTCTACTGGTGGCGTCACTGCCCCGTAGAGGTGTGCCATGCCTTTTGATCAGATGGCTCGTGGAACCCTTCCATGGGCTCGTTGTCTTGGTTGGAGTTTCGCGCTCGCGCTTCTGGTTGTCCTGACCGGCTGCGCCACCGGTGCGCCCTCGCGCGGCTGGAAGGTGCAGGAGTCCCTGCGCTACCGGCCCAGCACGCCCCAGGAACACCCGGACGCGACAGCCGCCCGGAAGCGCGGTGCGCTGGCTCGCCTCGCCTCGCAGGGCCGTGCTGGCCCGGGCTCGGTGGTGACTCGCTCGGTGGCGAGCGGGCTGGTGCGGGTGGATGCCTTCGAGGAGCTGCTGCGCGCCGCTGGGGTGGACAACTACTTCGACCTGCCCAAGCGCGAGGCGCCCTTCACGCCCGAGGACGCGGCGGCGCTGTATGACTTGCTGTTGGAAAAGCCTGTCACCCTCGCGGGCTTCGGTCCGCGCAGGGTGGTTGCTCACATGCTGCACGAGGTCATGGAGGGGCAGACGGAAGTCCCTCGGGCTGAGCTGCTCCAGCGCATCGAGCGCTTCCGGTTCCTGGCGGTGCTGCGACCCGACGGCTACCTGGCCTGGGCGCTGAATGGGAGGACCCAGCAGCGGGTGGCGCCAGTGCAGTGGAAGGACGGCGCCTTCCGGGCCCACGGGTTCGAGGTGGGACGCTTTTACTCGGCGCGCAACCACATGGGCTTCTTCCCTGTGGATGAGTACCTGCGCGAGCGGCGCGAGGCCGGGTTGCTGGCCGAGGTGTATGACGACGCGGACGTCATCAGCCGAACGATGGACGGGGCTGAAGCGTCCTTCTTCGAGCTGGGCCAGTCGCTTGGCACTCTGGTGGTCCACCCTGTCGACAGTGCCGCGGCGTTGACGCAGCTTCCCGGCGCACTGGCCCAGCTCATCGCCCAGTCGCCGGAGTACCTGGCGCGCTTCAAGCTGATGACGCGGGGAGAGCAGATCGAAGCGCTCTCGAAGATGGCCACCACGCTGCTCTCCATGTACGGAGTGGCGGGCGGCACCACTCGGACGGTGGCTGCGGCGGGGCGAGGACTGGAGGTTATCTCCGTGCCCGCGCTCTCCCTCACAGCGGAGGGAGCGCTGGTGATGGAGCGGGTGGCACTGCCAGTGGGGCAGTTTGTCACGACCCTGAGCGGTGGACCCGGCGCCGCCATCATCCTCCAGCGTGCCAATCAGACGGCGAGCGGAGCACAGCCCGCGCAGGGGCCAGGACAGTGGGGCCCGGCGCGCGAGTCCATGAGCCGGCGCGCTGCGCGCTACCAGGCGCAGATCTCCGGCCGACCGGCCGGTGAGGCGTACTGGATCGGTGGCGTGGACACCAAGATGGGCGGTGTGAAGTTCGATGGCTTCCAGGAAGGAGTCCTGCTCGAAGCCAAGGGACCCGGCTACGCCAATAAGTTCCTCGATTCCTTGGATCCCCATCCATGGTTCAAGAACTCGGGGGCCAAGAGTCTCCTTGAGCAAGCCCGCAGACAGCTCCAAGTCGCCAACGGAATTCCCATTCGTTGGCATGTGGCTGAGAAGAAATCCGCAGACGCCATTCGCAAGCTGCTAAGGAACGGCGGCATCCTGAGCATCAAGATCGTTCATACCCCCATGGTGCTTTAGCAGAGCGCTTCACAGATGATCGAGACCTACCATGTGGGCGCCTACTGGGGTGCTCGCCGCGAATCCCCAGAGGAATGTGCGTGCCGCGCGAAGGACTTCCTTACCGCTCTGGCCAGCCTGGACCCTTCGTTCCGCCGCTGGTTCAAAGCGGGTCGCTCCCGGAAAGAAGCGCTCAAGCATCGGCTGGAGACAGATCAAGCTTCTTTGGAAAAGGTGATCCGGCGCGGCAAGGATCGAGTCTTGGAGCAGCTCGGGTTCTCTTTCGGGGGCTGGACTGGCGAGGACGACTACGAGGCCACGGCCTTCACCGTCTTCTGCGGAGGCTGCTCCGATCGCGTGCTCAACACATGCACCTTCACCCTACCGAGTCGAGGCTTCAACGCCGAGCGAATCCTCACCGCTCCTGTTCTCACCGGGCTCGTGCGCACCATGGCCACCGCTTGGGACCCGGATTGGGGGGAATGTCTCTCCAGCCCTCACATGGACCTGATGCCAGAGCTGACCCGGCCCACCGTGCGCGTGGGATGGATCACCTATGTGTCCCGCCGCCTAGGCACCGTGCCTCCCCTGCACGCACCCGTTCGCATCGAGCGCGTGGAGGACAAGGGTACCCTCATCCTGCTCACCCCCGACCGCTTCACGGTGCATAACCCCGAGCACGTCGCCCTGGCCGAGCGTGTCCGTGAGCTGCTGGACCGCGCGGGTCTGCTCCATCCTTCCCCCGCCCAGGGGAGTTCCCAGAATTGAGCCGCACCCCCGGTCCGGACCTGCGACGGCAGATCAGCTGCCCCCGGGGCTTGCACTCGCATCCTTGCCGTTCAAGGGAGCCGCACTTGAAGAACTGTCAGCAGGCAGGACTGGCCTCGCGACAAGTGCCGCGAGCAGCGGGTGTTGGAGCGGGGCGAAGCACTGGAACTCACTTCGTAGCGTGTCGAATGCCACCCGCTTGCTGAGAGAAATTCGCGGGCGCATCCGGGATGGATCCAACCGATTGTCGGATGCACTTCAACCTGGAAGACGTGCTCGCGGTGGAAGTCGTGCCCCTCTACCGTGAGGAGGCCGAAATCGTGCTCGAAAAGCTGGCCCAGCGAAAACCGTAAGCGAGCTCTTCTGCCTCCCGGTCCGGACCCGCGCTGCGTCCGGACCGGGGTGACCTATTCGGGCTGGCTTAGCGCGGCGCGGGCACCGTGCCGGGTGCCGTGATCGAATTCACCGGCTTCGCCACCGACTCCACCGCGTAGGCCGTCCACCACGACAGGCTCTCGAACTCCTCGTAGGGGTTGTTTCCCCCAGGCTTCGGAGAAGGAGGCGGCTCCTCGCTGATGTTCAGGCACGGATCAATGACCTTGCCTCCCCCAGAGCCCGAATCGTCATCCTCTCCACCCCCCGGAGCCGGCGTGGGCACCGGCGCGGGCGGCGGCGTTGTCGGCTTGGGCGCCGGCGTGCCACGCGTCGCCAGCTTCACCGGGCCCGTGTACACCGTGACCGGCACTCGCGCCTGGTAGAAGCTCGCGAAGGCTGCCTGCTGCGTCCCTCGGCCTCCCCGGATCATGAACGTGAAGCGCCGCGACTCCGTGTCGATACCCGCCGCGAGGTACTGGCCCGTGGACGGGCAGAACGTCGTCACGATGTTCTTGGTGGCCGGCGGAATGGGCGGCAGCACGCCCGTCTCCGGAATGGTCTGCATCGGCGGAGCGGTGGGAGGCGTCCCGCCTGGATCGGAGCAATCGGCTGGAGGAGGCTCGGGCCTCGGCTCCATCGTCTTGCATCCCGCCAGTGCCAGCCCCAGCGCCGCGAACAACACCCATACTCTCTTCATGATGTCTCTCCTTGGATGTGGACCTCTGGTACTGCGACAGCTCACTCGAACACGAGCACCGAGCGCGCCCAGCTCTCCGCGTCTCGGCGCAACCACTCCTGGCGCACGTCTCTCAGCGCCACAGCCGCGCGCTGCCCGGCGCGGATGCGCTCCTGCACCGCGACGAAGAAGGGCCCTGCCTCCGCGTCGGGGATGTCCACGGTGGCCGCCAGCACCGTGCGCGCTCCCGCCTCCAGGAAGGCCGCCGGCAGGCTGAAGGGCTCGTGGATCCGCTGCGCCGTGTGCGCCGCCCGGCACGCGGCCAGGGTGACCAGCGGGGCTCCTTCGAGCCGATGCGCTCGCACCTCGCCCGCCGTGAGCGCGTAGCGCCCGCCCGCATCCGGCGAGAGCACCAGCAGCGACGCGTCCGAGAGCGTCGGGTTGATCAACCCGTGGGCGTGAATTTCGATCTCCGTTGCCCGCGTCATGGCCTCGAGCACCCGGCCCGGTGTCGCGTCGGCGCCCGAGAGCACGGTGATGCCCTCCCCCACCGGCCGCCAGGCCCCCAGGCGCGGCAGTTCCAGCGCGGCGGGCGCCTCCACGTCCTTCACCACCACGTGCCGCGCCGGCGCCGCGCCGGGCACCGCCCGCGCGGTGGACGGCGTGAGGTAGCGCCACGCGAGCGCATCGGGCAGCAGCCCCGCTCGGCCATGCAGCGGCGGTCGCGCCAGCACATCCACCTGCTCACAGGCGCTCAGCGGCGCGACGAGCGCCTCGGGGACGATTCCCCGTGCCTCGACTCCCAGCGGCTGCGTGCGCCCCCCGTCATAGAACCCCTGCATCCGCCCCTCGGGCCCGAAGGCCAGCGCGAGCGTGCGCTCCCGGTCCACCGTCACCGCCACCAGGCACCGCCTGGGCAGCGCTCCTCCCGCCTCCTGCTCCAGCAGCGCCAGCACCTGGGACCACTCGCCCCCCTTGCCCGCCGCGAACAGCAGCGAGGCATAGCTGTAGGCCCGCGCCTCTCGCGCCTCCGCGCTGGTGCGCGGCAGGGCCTCCGCCTCGGTGATGGTGCGCCGCAGCACCTCCTCGCCCCGCGCGCGCTCGTGCTCGATGAGGAAGCGCCCCTCGATGTGCGAGAGGATGACCCGGGCGCCCGGATCCAGCCGGCCCGCGCGGCGGCGGGCCTCGAGCGCCTCCAGCAGCCGCCCGTCCTGCGTGGGCTCCGGGCGCAGGCGCGCCAGCTCCGCCAGGGTCATCGCTCCCAGAATGGACTTCAGGGTGCCGCACTGGAGCGCCTCCCCGATGGCCCCGCGCGCCTCCTCCACCCGCATCTCCTCCAGCAGCGCCAGCGCGTCGTTGGCCCGAACGAACTGCCGGATGGAGCAGTCCTCCGGAAAGTACGCCAGCGCCTCGTCGAGCAGCGCGCGCGCCAGCACCCCTTGTCCCTGCAACCGCGCGAACTGCCCAAGGCTCAGCAGGAAGTCCGTCTCCGAGGCCCAGAAGCCACTGCGCCGGTACAGGGCACGCGCCTCCCGCACGCTCCGCGTGGCCTCGGGGATGCGCCACAATTGGCGGTACACATCTCCCAGCCGCTCCAGCAGCACGCCGCAGCGATAGGCGAAGGTGCCCCCCTGGCATTGCCTCGTCGCCGCCAGGAGGAGCTGCTCGGCCTGGAACAGCTCTCCCTTCCGGATGGCGGCCTTGGCGCGCTCGTGCGCGGCGATGAGCGTGAACCATGGGTCCTTGGTCCCCTCGGCGAGCCGCGCGTAGCCCTCCACATCGCGGGCCACCTCCTGGGTGAGCACGAGCGTCCCCATGAGGATGTCGAGCTCGCCCGCGGCCCGGAGCTTCTCCAGGTACGCGGACAGTCCTCCGGGGACCGCCTCGCCCCGGAAGACGTGCAGGTAGAGCGCCGCCAGGGGCGCGCGGCGCTGGAAGTCCCGGGCCTCCGCCCAGCGCAGGCCATCGCGCAGTGCGCTGCCGCCGAAGTGCGCATCGAGCGTCTCCGCCACCGGCCACAGCGCCTGGAGCCGCTCCAGCGTCGGCGCCGCACGGATGGCGTCATAGAGGAAGAGGCGATAGAGGTCCGGCCTCGCCCGGAGCTGCTCCGCCGAGACGGTGCCCTGGCCCGTCACCAGCGCGGCCCCGGTCGCCCACGCATCCTTATATCCCTGCTGCTCGGCCTGGATCCGGCCGCGCATCGTCTCGGCGTGGGTGCGCGCCTCGTCCGCCCAGCCCGGCTCCGCCAGCGCCTCCACCGCCTCGAACGCCTCGGCCGACTTCGCCCACAGCTCCAGCTCGCGCAGCGCCAGCCCCCGGTTCCACAGCGCCGGGCCCAGGCGCGGGCGCTCCTGGAAGGCCCGGTCCAGCAACGTCAGCGCGCCGGCCGCGTCCTTGCGCGCCAGGGCCACCGCCGCGCGGTCACTCAGCACCTCCGGCGAGTCCCCCGCGCGCTCCAGATACGAGGCGGCCAACTCCGGCGCGCCCTGCAGGAGGTACGCGGCGGCCAGCCCTCTGAAGTCCCCCTGCGCCTCCAGCCGCGCCAGCACCTCCAGCGGCACCCCCACCGACTTGCCGCCCCCGCCCCGAGCCACGGCGTGGTACGGGCGGTGACTGGCCACGCCCGGGTGGCTCAGCCGAACCTCCAGGGAGCGCGTCGCCGCCACCGGCCACGCCACGGCCTCTTCGCTCCGAGCCTCGCGCGCGCCCCAGCGCCAACCGACGGCCGCCACGCCCGCCGCCGCCAACACTCCCGTGGCGAGCAGCAGCCTGCCCGACCCCTTCCACTTCGCGTCCAAGCCCGCTGCTCCCAGAGTTGTGCTTCCCCCAGCCATGCCTCCTCAACGGAGGCCCCGCCGAATCTTCCCGGCCGCCACGCTACAACTCCCAGTGTCAGCGTCCAGGCGAGCAAGCCACTCCGGGAGCAGGCGGGCAGGCAAGCACCACGTAGGGGGACTGCCTACCTTTGCGCCAATGTTCCGAGCCCTACTGGCCCGATGGAGAAGTTCGCTGCGCCTGTTCCAACCGGCGAAGGTCCACGCGCAC
Organism: Hyalangium ruber; assembly: GCF_034259325.1. Taxonomy (NCBI): domain Bacteria; kingdom Pseudomonadati; phylum Myxococcota; class Myxococcia; order Myxococcales; family Archangiaceae; genus Hyalangium; species Hyalangium rubrum. The sequence continues at coordinate 6,690 of NZ_JAXIVS010000029.1, forward strand.
CGCGCGAAGATCTCCGTCACGCAGGTGGCCCACCGCTATGGCAACAAGGTGGTGGCGCTCCAGGACGTGAACCTCAACATCCGCTCGGGCGAGTTCGTCTGTCTGCTGGGGCCCTCGGGGTGCGGCAAGTCCACGCTCCTGTACGCCCTGGCCGGCCACGTGGTGCCCACCGGTGGCACCGTCTCCATCGACGGCAAACCCATTCACGGCCCCGGCCCGGACCGGCTGCTCATGTTCCAGGAGGCCGCGCTCTTCCCGTGGATGACGGTGCTGGGCAACCTCAAGTTCGCCCTGGCCGCCCGAGGCGTGCCCCGCGCCGAGCGCGAGCCGCGCGCCCGCGAGTTCATCCACCGCGTGCAGCTCTCGGGCTTCGAGGACACCCTGCCCCACCAGCTCTCCGGCGGCATGAAGATGCGCGCCAGCCTGGCTCGGGCGCTCGCGGTGGACTCGGCGGTGCTGCTCATGGACGAGCCCTTCGGCTCGCTGGATGCGCAGACGCGTGTCCACATGCAGGAGCTCTTGCAGAACATCTGGCTGCGCACCTCCAAGACGGTGGTGTTCGTCACCCATGACGTCCACGAGGCGCTGATGCTCGGCACGCGCGTGGTGCTCATGGCACCCCGGCCGGGCCGCATCGTCAAGGACCTGGAGGTCCACCTGCCCATGCCCCGCTCGCTGGAGGAGCGCAACCTCAACGAGATGGCCCGCTACCTGCGGATGCTGATGCGGCGGGTGGAAGGCCCAGAAGGAGCGCTCACCCCACCGCGCCCCATCCCCGAGGACCAGGTAGGCCTGCGGCACTGAGCGAGGTGCGGACATGAAGCGCTGGATACAGAAGCTGGGAGTGATGGCGCTGTTATTGGTGACGTGGGAGGTGCTCACGCGCGTGGGCCTGTGGTCTCCGCACCTCTTCCCCGGGCCGGTGAAGGTGGCCGAGAGCCTCTATGCCCTGGCGGCGGATGGGCGCCTGGGCGCGGCGGCGCTGCGCTCGCTGGGACGACTGGGGCGCGCCTACGTCATCTCCGCCGGCATCGGCGTTCCCCTGGGCCTGGCCACCGCGCGCATCGGCTTCTTCCGCCACGCGGTGAAGCCGGTGGTGATGGGGCTGCAGGCGCTGCCCTCCATCTGCTGGCTGCCGCTGGCCCTGCTGTGGTTCGGCCTCAATGACGCGGCCATCCTCTTCGTGGTGGTGATGGGCAGCGTGCTCGCCATCGCCATCGCCACCGAGGATGGCGTGAACGGGATTGATCCGCAGCTCGTGCGCGTGGCCCATACCTTGGGGGTGCGCGGGCCCCGCTTCTCCTTCGGCGTGCTGCTGCCCGCAGCGCTGCCCGGCATCGTCACCGGCCTGAAGCTGGGCTGGAGCTTCGCCTGGCGCGCGCTGCTCGCCGGCGAGCTGCTCTTCGTCTCCGGAGGCCTGGGCCAGTTGCTCACCCTGGGCCGCGAGCTGATGGACGTGCCGCAGGTGATGGCGGTGATGGTGGCCATCATCGCCATCGGCATCCTGGTGGACCGCCTCTTCTTCCAGACGGTGGAGACGCGGGTGCGGCGGCGCTGGGGGCTCATGCCCTCCACTTGATGTGTGGTGTCGGACGGGAGCGCTTGGGGCCGGTTGCCGCCCGCGCGCGCCATCCCCATTACCGCGCCCATGCCTACACCCTGCTCCCGTCTCCTCCTGGGGCTCTGCGCCCTGCTCGCCACCGCCGGGCTCGGCTGCAAGAAATCCGGCGGAGAGGCCTCGGGCGACGCCAACGCGGCGCTGCGCCTGGGCTTCTTCCCCAACATCACCCACGCCCAGGCCCTGGTGGGCCACACCGAGGGCCTCTTCGCCGCCGAGCCCGGCGTCGGCAAGCTGGAGGTGAAGCAGTTCAACGCGGGCCCCTCCGCCATGGAGGCGCTGGTGTCCGGCTCGCTGGACGTCTCCTACGTGGGCACCGGCCCCGCCATCAACACGTACCTCAAGGCCGGCCGCGAGCTGCGCATCATCTCCGGCGCGGTGAACGGCGGCGCGGTGCTGGTGACGCGCAACGCGAAGTCCGCCGCCGAGCTCAAGGGCAAGAAGCTGGGCTCGCCGCAAATTGGCAACACGCAGGACATCGCCCTGCGCCACTGGCTCAAGCAGCAGGGCCTCAGCGTGGCCACCGACTCCGGGGGCGATGTGCAGGTGGTGCCCCTGAGCAACCCGGACCTCCTGGCCCAGTACATCCAGGGAGGCCTCGAGGGCGCCTGGGTGCCGGAGCCCTGGGGCGCGCGCATGGTGGCCGAGGGCGGCGGACAGATTCTCGTGGACGAGCGGGACCTGTGGCCCGATCGCCGCTTCCCCACCACCGTGCTGGTGACGACGAAGAAAGTGCTGGAGACGCGCCGGCCCCAGGTGCTCGCCCTGCTGCGCGTCCACACGCGGCTCACCGAGCGCTGGCGCACCGAGCCGGAGGCCTTCACCACCTCCGTCAACACCGCCTTCGGCAAGCTCACCAGCAAGCCGCTGGCGCCCGCCATCCTGAAGGACGCGTTCTCCCGGCTGGAGCCCAGCCTGGACCCCGTCCCCTCCGCCATGGCCGAGGCCGCGCGCCACGCCAAGGAGTTGGGCTACCTGCCCAGCGATGACATCTCCGGGCTGGTGGACTCCAGCCTCCTCGAGGAGGTGCGCGCCACGGCGAAGTAGCGCGGCCTACTTGCGCTCGGGCTCCACCGCCCCTGCCAGGGACAAGGCGACGTTGTTCGTCTCGCTCACCTGGTAGGAGGCGATGATCTCCTGCCCCACGCGGGGCTGCTGGGTGATGCGCAGCGCGCTCAGGTCCAGCGGCACCACCACGCCCTCGCGGTCCACGTAGAGCGTGCGCCCCTTCAACTCCACCACCCGACCGGACAGCACCCGCATGCCACCTTCATTGCGCCCGTCCTCTCGCTGGAGGATGACGTCCGTGCCCGTGGGGCCGAAGTTGAACTCCTCGATGCCGCCACCGCGCCCGCCCTGCACGTCGCCCACCATGCCGCCGGCGGTCCCCATGTCCTCCTTCTCGCGCGCCTGTGAGGCCAGGGGAGCAAGCAACAGGCCGAAGGCAGGCACGAGCAGCGCGGCGCGGACACTTCGCTTCATGGTGGGCTCCAGCGTTGGGGTCGATGACCCGTCCACCCCACAAGCTAGGAATGAAGCTGGAGCGCGAGGGAACAGGCCCACCTGCCCTGGCGGCAGGAGGAGCCAGCAGCCAGCCCGTTCTCTACTCGGCGCGCGGCGTGGAGGCCTCGCACAGGTGCTCGAGGAACTCGGGCAGCAGGCTGCGGGAGATGATCCACACCTTGCCCTCGCCCAGGTCCGTGAGCTGCGCGCGCCGGGCGTAGTCCTCGACCCGCGCCTCCACGTAGTGGACGAACACCGAGCGCCCGCGCGCCTGGTACCACCGCGAGGCGCGAGACAGCAGGGCCAGCATCGCCTCCTGCACCTCGGGCAGCGCCTCGTCCTGCAGGGGGATGATGCGCACCCCATCCAGCACGTGGAAGAGGTTGAGCCCCGGCTCGGCCGTCTCCAGGATGGCCACCGCCAGCGCCTTGCCCCCGGCGCGCGCCACCAGCACCTCGCGCTCGCGCGTCAGCTTCGCCGTATCCCAGCGCGCCCGCGTGGTGCCGAGATCGAACCGCTCGGGCACCAGGTCCAACGCCTCGCGGTAGGCCAGGGGCCGCGTCTTCTCCAGGTGGCTGAAGAGCTGCGAGAGCTCCTCGGGCGTGGGCGCCTCCAGCTCCAGGTGCTCGGGGATGGCGGGCCACTCCCAGTCCGTCTTGCCCTCCATGAAGCGGAAGGGCATCACCGCCGCCTGGCCCGTGTCCTCGTACCAGCTGGCGAAGTCGAAGTTGATCAGCCGGATCCACCGGACGTTGGCCTCGCAGTAGGCCAGGTACCACTTCACGCCCGGGTCCAACTGCGAGGGCTCCAGCGTGCGCAGGTAGATGTCGCGCAGCGCCTCGCGGGCCGTGGCGCCGCGACCCTCGGGCCCCGGCGGCTGCTGGCGCGCCAACTGGTGCGCGAACAGCGTGTGCTCGTAGGGCCGCAGCACCGAGGCGGTGCCCTCCACGCCGCCCGGCATGGGCCGCACCACCCGGTAGCCCAGGCGGGGGTGGCGCTGCAGCTTCTCGTGCGTCTCCTCGAACTGCGCCTTGAAGGCGGCGAACTTCGTGGGCTCCTTGCCCGACAGCCGGAAGTAACCCGAGCGCTCGAACAGCTCCCACACGCCCGCGTTCCAGTCGCCCGCCACGCGGGTGCGCGGGTGGATCTGCTCGTCCACCAGCTCGCGCCAGCCCTGCTCCTCGCGCACGTCCAGCGGCGCCAGCCACATGCCGCAGCGCCGGCCCTTGCTCTGGCTGGAGATGTTGCGCACCTCGGCGAAGAGCTTCACCGGCGCGCGCCCCGGCATCTCCACTTCCATGGTCGGCACGCGCATGCCCGGGTAGAGCAGGTCCTCGCCCGGCTCGGTGAGGAAGGACAGCCCCTCGTAGGACACGTCCAACAGCTGGCGGCGCACCCGCACCTGCGGCCACAGCGGGTGCTCGAAGGACAGGCAGCACTCGGTGGCGGTGTTCGCCCGGCGCAGCCACCGGTGCCGGTAGCGCGTCAGCTCCACCGGCAGCGGCATCATCCACATGCCGCCCTCGTACCAGGCCTTGTCCACCGCGAAGTACTGCACCGAGCTGTAGCCGAAGGCCTCCATCGAGAAGGGCTGCGCCGGCAGCGGCCCGTCGGCCCTCCAGCCGAGGACGCCCTCGTACTTGTCGAAGTGCGCGGCGCGCACCTCCACCCGCGAGCCGTCCGCCAGCCGCGCCACGCCGCGCGTGCCCCGCGCCACCAGCGCCTCGCAGATGCGAAGGATTCGGTCCTGGCGGTGGATCACCTCGCGCCACACCGGGCGCGCCTCGGGCGTGAGCAGGTGCCCGTTGTCGCGCAGCAGCTCCAGCGCGGAGACGATGCGGCGGCCCGCGTCCAGCGGCGGCGCCACGAAGCGCAGGCGCAGCTCCGGCGAGGCCTCGGGCCCCACGCGGCTGACATCCGTCACCTCCGCCTGCAGCGAAGTGGTCCACCACTCGCCCGGCCCCAGCACCACCGAAGCGCGCTGGCCGGGGCGAAGCTCCGCTCCCGCGGTCAGGTGCAGCGTGAGGTGCTCCAGCGACAGCTGCACCAGTCGGCACTCCGCCCCGTTCACGCCGCCGAACGAAGCGATCGCGGAAAGCTCGGTTCCCATCCGGTAGCCCAGGATTGCCTCGCGGGTCGACATCCGGTTGTCCGACTGCATGGGAGCTCCGTTACTGGGGGGAGGCTTTCCGATCTTAGCAGAACAATTTCATACCACGGTTCCGCCGGGCTTCCCCAAGGGAAATTTCCACCCTGAGGGTGAACAGTTCAGGCGATCGGCGCATCTGCATGCTCTCGGTGCTGTCCGTCCACCTCTTTCCGCAGTGTGTCATTGCGGAAAGTCGCTTCTCATCCCCTGAGACGGCGAGGGTTTGAAGCGTCCACCTTCCATCCTCTCTGGGAGGTTTTTTTTGATCCGCAGCCAGGAGCCGTCCTGGTTGCTCTTGCTGTTCCGGGAAGTCCTGTTTCATGGTGGCGGACTGCTCATGAAGCGAGACTCCCGAAGGATCAATACGGTCACCCACTGGTGAACAAAACCGCCGGGGGTGGCGCTCAGGGTGGGACGGGGCGTGAAGCGCGCTCAGAAACAGCGCAGCTCGAGCACTCCGGCGGTGTCGTCCAGGCCTCCGTCGGCGCCCGTGCCGCCCGCGGCGTACACCTGGGCGCCGGCACCTCCGGCCAGGGCGTGATCGCGGCGGGTGGGCAGGGCGGTGGCGGGGGTGAAGCGCTCGGCGGCCGGATCGAACCAGACGGGTGGGGTGCCGGCGGCGTCCTCGACGTAGACCCAGCCATTGCCCACGCGGACGGCGCGCGGGGCGACGCGGGCGGTGTCCATGGGGAGGAGCTCGCGCACGCGCACCACGGCGCCGGGCCGCTCCACGAGGAAGACGCGGGCGGAGGGCACGAGCGAGGCGCCTACCTGCTCACTGCCTCCGAGCACCAGGGCGCGGGCGCCGGACAGGGACACCACGGCGGGGCCCTCGAGGGCGACGGGGAGGTTGGGGCCGGCGCTCACGGTGCCGGAGGCGCTGATGAGGTCCGTGCGCGCGCTGGCGCCGGAGCCTGGACAGCCGCCGGCCAGCAGGAAGGAGTCCCCGAGGGAGGCTCCACCCGCGGGGCAAGCCAGGGAGAGCGGGCCCAGCACCGACTGGGCGCCGGTGATGGGGGCCACGCGCACGGCGAGGTTGTCCCGCTCGGCGCCGCCCAGCTGGCTCGGGGCCAGCGCGCCTCCGGCCAGCAGCAGCTCGGCGCCCAGGGGGCCCGCCAGGGCATTGCGGGAGGTGAGGCTGGGGGTGAAGTAGACGCGGGAGGTGCCCCCATCGGTCGCGAGCCACTCGAGGCTCGGCTCGGGGGCGTCGCCGGCGCGCACGCCGCCCACCACCGCCACGCCTCCGTCGTTCAGCACCACGAGGCTGGCTTCGGCGCGCTCCACGGCCAGGGCGAGGGAGGCGAGCCGGCTGCTCTGCACGAAGAAGAGGTCCAGCGCGGCGGAGGGCTGGCCCTGGCTGTCGCGGCCGCCGGCCACCACGAGGGTATTGGCCAGGGGGCCCGAGGCGGGCACCACCGCCACGGGGCTGGCACGGCGCGCGAAGCCGGAGCGCACCACGGGCAGGCCGGCGGGCCTCCCGGCGCACCCGCATACGCCGCCGCCGCAGGTGAGGCCTCCGGGCTGACAGGCCTTGTTTTCGCACTCGGAGTCGGCGCAGTCGCGCAGGCCGTCGCCGTCGTCGTCCAGCCCGTTGTCACAGGCCTCCGTGGTCATGCCCGCGTCGGGGGGGGAGGGAATGGGGGGCAGGGCCAGCGTCAGGCGGGCGCCGCCCTTCTCGGTGAGGATGGCCTCGCCGGAGGCGGCGGAGCGCACCACGCCGGCGCGCTCGGCGGTGGCGCGCACGCTGATGCGGGTGCCGGCGGGGGTGGCGGGGCCGGACTCGAAGTTGAAGGTGGCGGGCAGGCGCAGCTCGGCGCCCTCCAGCGTGGCGAGGGCGAGCGGGGTACCTGCTGCTCCCGGCTGGGAGGCCACCACGGAGAGCCGGTCGAAGTCGGTGCCGGGCACCAGGGAGCCCTCCACGACGACATGCACGCCCCCGGGCGTGGGCTCGCAGGCCAGCAGCGGCCAGAGGAGGAGCAACGGCAGCAGGCGTGGACGGGCGAGGAGAGGACGCACGGCCCGGAGTCTATGTCATGGAGCCGAAGCGTTACCGCAGGTGCTCGGAGCGCAGCAGCCCCGCCCCACTCAGCACCTCCTGCACCCGGGCGGCCAGGGCCATATGTTCCGGGTTGGAGACACTGAACCGCTCGGGGGTGAGGACCACGAGGCTGCCCTTGTCCTCCACGGGCTCGCTCCGTGCGGGGGCGGGAAGTGAAGGCACCGTGCCCCGCTGGCGCGAGAAGTACGTGACCCAGCCCCCGAAGCCGTCCGAGGACTGCCCAGCCATCTCCAGCATGTCCCGGTGTGAGTCGGAGGTGGCCACGCACCAGTCCGGCTCCCAAGCCAGGGCCATGGCGCGCACCACTTCGCTCAGCACCCCGGCCGTCACCACCCGCTGGGAGAGCGGACCTTGCGCGGGGGGCGTGAGCACGCAGGCGGGCATGAGCCAGGCATCACTCAAGCCACAGCGCCCGTGAAGGGTGGTGACCTCCTCTGGAGTCTCACCCGCCCACAGCCAGTACCGAAAGCCGCCGCCCACCTGGTTCGCCTCCCGTCCGAAGAGCCTCATGAAGTTCTCGGCGGTAGGGGTGAACGGGAGCGTGCGCGCGTGCTCGAAGGAATCTCCGGCCTCGAACCAATGCTTCCAGACCGGCTCGCAGCAGCCGAGGAGCTCGAAGAAGCGCTCCGCGCGGCGGGCGCAGGCCTCGGCGGCTTCGTGTCGGGGGCCCCAGTAGGCGCCCACATAGTAGGTCTCAATCATCGACGCGCCGTCATTATGGAGCGGGAGGAACGTGGACGACCTGGATCTTGAGTCCGGCCCGCCCGAACAGCTTGCGCAGCGCGGCGGCGAACTTCTCCTCGGCGACAATCCATCGGATGGGAGTGCCCCGGGCGGTCATGATCTGGCGCTCGGCCTGTTCGAGGAGCTTGTCCGCGCCCTTGAAGAAGCTCTTCGGCTCGAGCGTGTCGTCGATGAACCGCGCGAGATGGGGCCCCTTGGCTTCCAGCAGCACGCCTTCCTGATAGCCATCGAAGTCCGCCTCCTTGCCGCCTGCCTTGACGCGATAGGCATACCCTTTGGGGGCGCCCGTCACCTGCGCCTGGTAGCCGCGGGCACTCTCGGACATGGACTCGTCCACCTGCACCCACTCCCCAGGACCTTCGGCGGGGGGCGCTCGTGCGCCTCCGTCGCCAGGGCCCATGGCGGCCATGGCCACCGCCGTGGGCGCCAGGGAGATGACGAGGGTGCCCTCCACCACCGCCACCGCGCTCACCTGTCCCACCTGCGCCAGCCGGATGCCCAGCTGCGAGGCCCCCAGCGCCGACGCCTCCGAGAAGTGGGGCAGCAGGGGAAGCCGCGAGGCCAGCCCCGAGGCGCCCACCGCCGTGCCTCGGCTCACCAGCACCGTCACCGCGAGGATGAAGGCGCGGGCGAACCGGGGCCCCACCGCGCTGCCGTAACGTTGGCTGGCCTCCTCCAGCTCCTCGAAGGTGGTAGCCCTGTCAGTGGCCCGCTTCAGCTCGAAGCTCGCCTTCAGCACATCCAGGAAGGCATCCACCCCCAGGTACACCAGCATCACCGCCGAGACGATCGCCGCCGCCTTCGTGAACACCGGCTCGGGGTTTGCCGCCAACACCACCCAGGTCACCAGGCTCGTGGCGATGGCGGCGTAGAAGAGCTGGGGCGCCAGGGTGTCCTCCACGGCCTCGGCGATGCCCTGGCGCATGGGCTCGAGCGACAGGCCCAGGGCCACCGCCAGCTTGTCCCCTTCACTCAGGCCCATCACGTCATCCAAGAGCGACAGGCACCCGTCCTTCGGCTGGCCCACCCCGCACACCCCGCCCAAGCTCTTGCGCATCCAGTGCTGCCAGGATGGCTGCCCTGGGTCGGCCGAGTAGGAGGCGCGCACCAGCCCGCCTTTCGGAGCGGGGCGGAGCGTCAGGGGCGCCTCCAGCACCAGCCGCGACAGCGCCTGCTCGAACGCATCCGCGTCCACCTCCACGAACCTGTCCCGGGTAGGGGGGACGTACTGCCTTGGCGCCCCCTGGCCCGTGTCCAGCCGCACCCCGCGCGGGGTGCTACACGCGGAGAGAACCAGCAGAAAAACAACCGCCAGCCGAGGAGCCATCAACGCCTTTCAAAAACTGAGAGGATGCATGGGGTGAGAAAACCCCAGACTCACCCTTTCGGTCCCAGGGCTTTCGCGGTGTAGACTCGATTCTCTTACATGGGTGGGACGACGCTGCCGCTCGCCCCGGACGCCTTCAGCGGCCGGATGCTGGGCAAATACGAGGTGCTCTGCCGCCTGTCCACGGGCGGGATGGCGGAGATTTTCCTCGCTGCCCAACGCGGCCTCGCCGGCTTCCGCAAGCTCGTGGTGCTCAAGCAGATCCTCCCGGACATCAAGGGCGAGGAGGAGTTCGTCCGGATGTTCCTGGACGAGGCCCGCGTCACCGCCGTCTTCAACCACCCGCACATCGCCCAGGTGTATGACCTGGACGTCGCCGACGGTGAGCTGTTCCTGGCCATGGAGTTCGTCCAGGGCGCCACGCTGGTGGAGGTTGCCAAGGCGTGCCGCGCCGCCAACGAGCCCATCCCCATCGGCCTGAGCCTGGCCGCCGCGCGCGACACGGCCCTGGCGCTGCACTACGCGCACACCTTCACGGACCCGCTCGGCCGCCCCGCCTCCGTCATCCACCGGGACGTGGCCGAGAAGAACATCATGGTGACGTACGAGGGCGTCACCAAGCTGCTCGACTTCGGCATCGCCAAGAACCTGGCCCGCAAGAGCCGCACCCAGGTGGGCATGGTGAAGGGCACCAGCGGCTACATGTCCCCGGAGCAGATCCTCGGCGAGCCGCTCGACCCGCGCAGTGACTTGTTCAGCCTGGGCGTGGTGCTGCACGAGTGCCTCACCGGCCTGCGCCTGTTCCACGCCAAGAACCCCATGGAGGGCGCCGGCGCGGTGCTGCAGGGCCAGGTGCCGGCCCCCTCGCGCAGCAACAAGTCGGTGCCGCCGGAGCTGGACGCCATCGTGCTGCGGACGCTCTCGCGCAAGCGCGAGGACCGCTATGCCTCCACGCTGGAGTTCGCCCGCGCCCTGGAGCGCGCGGTGGGCCCGCTCATCTGGCACCCCGAGCAGAACGCCGAGCTGATCCGCCGCCTGTTCTCCGAGCGGCGCGAGCAGACCCGACAGCTGTTGATGGCCGGCCAGGCGCTGAGCGGAGACGCCACCGGCGAGGTGCGCGTCTCGCAGATCTTCTCCCTCGCCGCCTTCCAGCAGGCGCCCGTGCAGCCGGAGGAGAGCACCGCGCCCGGCCTGCCGCAGATCACCCCCGCGCTGAACGCGCGCCCGGTGGCCTCCCCCGCGCTGACGGCGCTCCCCACGGTGAAGCAGCCGCCGCCCCAGCCGCCCCCTCCGCCCGAGCCCCCGAAGACGCCGACGCCCTCCAAGGGCGCGCCCGCCCCGCGCCGCCACACCAGCGGCATGGTCCAGACGCCGCCCGCCTCCCCGGAGTCCGGCGCCGTGCGCCGGCCCGTGTTCGAGCCGCTGCCGCAGAAGCGCTCCGTCACCACGCCGCTGCCGGTGAACGATGCCCTGCCGCCTCCACCGCCTCCGCCGGACAACACGGGCAACGGGAGCGTTCCAGCCTGGAAGGACGGGAACGCCACGCGCGCCGCCCCTCCCGAGGAGCCCCAGCCGCGCTCCGAGGGCCGCGGGCGCACCCTGTCCCGCGAGACGAGCGTCGCACGCGCGCCTGCCTCCGAGCGGGGTGAGGGCCGAGGTCGTCCCTCCCGCCTGGACATGCGCGCCGCGGAGCCACCTCCCCCTCCGGCGCGAGCCTCGGAGCCCGAGGTGGAGTCGGACGAGGAGAGCACCACGCAGGACGTCAGCCCTCGCGACTCACGCTCGGGCTCAGGCCGTCCGAGGTCGACCTCCAGCGAGCGCGTCTACCCTCCTGGCAATGCCCGGAACGCCCGGCGCCGTGCCCCCACGCCTCCCCCGGAAGAAGAGGAGTCCGGCCAGGCCGAAATCATCACCCACCCCGTGCCCGCGTACCGGGTGGAGGACGCGCCGCCCGAGGACACCAACGAGACGCACATCCCCGAGTCCGAGGACGGGCTGAGCGCCATCACCACGCCGGGCGATCCCCCCCAACGGGAGCCTCGGCGCTGGGGGCTGTGGCTCGCTCTGGCCTGCGTGGGGCTGCTGCTGGTGGGTGGAGGTCTCGTCGTCGGGCTCGGCCTGGATGGAGGCCGTCTCCAGGCCCTGGCCTCCCCGCCTCCCGCCACGGTTCCGGGCACCCCGGAGCCGGTGAAGCCGAGCACACCTCCCAAGTCCGCCGCCGAGCTCACGGCGCAGGCCCCCCCGCCGCCCGCCAACCCTCCGACTCCGGTCACCCCTCCGGCCACCCCCCCGCCGCCCGCGGTCACCGCCACCTCCATCGCTCCCGCCGAGGAGGTGAAGCCCTCCACCCCTCCCGTGGAGCCCTCCGTCCCGAAGCCGGACGAGACCCCCGAGCCCGTGGCGGCCGTCACCCCGGAGCCGGAGGAGGAGGAGGACGAGCCGGCCCAGCAGACCCGCAAGCCGACGCGTCCCCCGCCCCCCAAGCGCACCCCCAAGCGGGACACGAAGGCCGTGGAGGCCGAGCCGCCGCCGAGCGACTGGGCGCCCGTGGAGGACAAGAAGGACGAGGCCCCCGCCTCCGCGGACAGCACGGGCACCTTCACCCTGGTCACCGACCCGTACGCCAAGGTGTACCTGGGCAAGCGCTACCTGGGCGACACCCCGCTCTTCAAGATCAGCCTGCCGTCGGGCAAGCACTCGCTACGGCTGGTCGGCCCGGATGGGCAGAACCTACGGCTGCCGGTGGAAGTGAAGGCCGGAGAGACGACGGCCGTGCGCATCGAGCTCAACACCCTCGCTCGGGAATAGCCCGCCTTCTCCCAAGGCATGCAATGGCCCAGGGGGCTCGTGCGTACCGCTCGATGCCCGGAGGCCACTGGCTTCCATCCTTCCTGAAAGAGAGGGCCCCATGAAGCCGCTGCGCATTGCCCTGGCCGTTCCCGCCCTGCTGTTCTCCGCCTGTGCCTTCGCCCAGACCGTGGGCAACGGCGTCTCCCGCGAGGACTCGCGCCAGGTGGAGGACTTCGACGGGGTCAGCGTGAGCCAGGGCCTGAAGGCCCAGGTGAAGGTAGGTCCCAAGGAGGTCCGCGTCTCCGGAGACGAGAACCTCGTGGCCCTGGTACGCACCGAGGTGGTGGACGGCAAGTTGGTGGTGCGCCTGGAGAAGAACTCGCGGATTCGCTCCACCTCGGGGCTGCGCATCACCCTCTCCAGCCCGAAAATCACCAGCGTGGAGGCCAGCGGCGGCGCCGAGGTCGAGGCGGAGGCCAGCTCCTCGCAGGCCTTCGCGGCCGAGGCCAGCGGGGGCAGTGAAATCTCCGTGCGCAACGTGGACGCGAAGCAACTGGCGGTGGAGGCCAGCGGCGGCGCCGAGGTGAAGCTCCAGGGGCGCGCCGAGTCCCTCACGGTGGAGGCCAGCGGCGGCTCCCAGGTCCACGGCCAGGACCTGTCGAACCTCCAGGCGATGACGGTGGATGCCAGCGGCGGCTCCCAGGTGGAGGCCAACCCCTCCGACCGCGTGGTGGCCGAGCTGTCCGGCGGCAGCACCGTCCACGTGAACAGCGCGCCGTCTCAGCGCGTGGTGTCCAGCTCCGGCGGCTCGCGGGTACTCTTCCGCAAGTAGCTACCCGTCGAGGTTGAGCTCGGACACGTGCAGGCGCTTGCCCTTGCGCTCGAACACTTCGACGCGCAGGGTGGGCGCCTTCCACGTCAGGCGGGTGAAGTTGCTCGCCGAGGTGTAGCCCCCGTGGCGGCTGACGACGTAGTCGGCCTGCCCGTCGAGAATGCCCGTGTGCTCGAAGATGAACTCGGGGGGCGTGAAGGCCGGGGCGTTGAAGGCCGAGGAGATGATGGAGTAGGCGCGGAAGTCGGGCCGCGAGGTGCTCGTGAGCTCGGCCCACAGCGACACGTGGACGTCTCCGGAGAGGAACACCGTGCGCCGCACGCCCTCGTCGCGCATGAAGTCCAGGAGCTGCTGGCGCTGGTGCATGAAGCCCGCCCACTTGTCGTTGCGCTCCCACATGGCCAGGCCCCCCAGCTTCACGTCCGGGTAGAAGGGCACCGCCGTCACCACGAACTTCAGCTCCCCCTTGTGGGCCGCCATCCACGCCCGCACCGCCTGCATCTGCCGCGCGCTGATGAGCTGCGGTGGCTGGGCACGGTTGAAGCGCTCGGTGCGCACATCCATCACGAAGAAGTGCGCCGGCCCGGACTGGAACGTGTACCAGAGCTCGGTGATGGCGTTGGTGGCGCCCTGCTCGTTGACGCGCTTGAGCGCCGGGCTGTGGACCACCTGATAGCAGCGGTACGCCTCGATGGCGGACAGGAAGCGGCCCTTGTTGGCCGCGCGCTCCGCCTCGGAGAGCTTCGGGTCATTGAGCCTGTCCATGGACCAGTTGTCGGCGATCTCATGGTCGTCCATCGCCATGTACGTGGGCACGCGCGCCATCAGCCGTCGCAGGTTGGGCTGGATGAAGGCCTGCCGGTGCCGGGCGCAGTACTGAGCGAACGTCCGGTCATCGGCGCGCACGTCGGCGTAGATCTGGTCTCCCACCATCAGCAACGCGTCCGTGGGGGTGCCGCCCTCCACCTGCTCCAGGATGGTGCCGAAGATGCGGTCACCGCGCTCGGGCACCCCCGGCAGGCCGTCCTCGACGCCCGGCGTGGGGTGGCGGCACGAGCCGAACACCAGGGAGAACTCCGGGCTGCCCGGCGCGCGCGCGGTGCGGAACACCCCGGAGATGGCGCCCTCCAGCTGCAGGCCCAGGGCCGGCAACATGAGGTGCTGCTCCACATCCGAGAAGAAGTAGCCCATGCGGTAGGCGTAGGGCTTGCCGGGCCGCAGTCCCTGGAAGTCCACGGTGCCGGTGAAGTCGTCCTCCGGCCGCAGCTTGAAGTAGGCGGCCTGGGCGGGCGTGGTGGAGCCGGACTCGAGCACCTGCGCCACGCCGTAGCAGAACTGGCCCCCGGAGGCCGTGGGGCGCTCGCCTCGGCCCCACAAGCGCACCGTGGTGTCCGTGGTGTGGCCCACGAGGGGGCCCACCGTCACCGGCTTCACGGGAAACACGACTGCCATGAGCTGCCCCCTCTCGCGTCCGCGCCAGCATGGCCGGCCAGGGTGACACCTTCCCGGAGGCTCCCCGCTCCGTCAAATACCCGACGTCGCTCGGGTGACACTCCCCCGCCGCGCGTACCCGCCTGCTCCGCTTCCAAGGGTGGAGCCCCGCACCCCCCTGTTGGAAACCGGCACTGGCTCTCGTTGATAATGGTGCCACGCCCTGGGGCGGATACTCTCGCCCGCTTCATCCCTCAGCAGGAGCTCATCACCATGACCGCCGCTTCGAAGTCCGCCCCGGTGTGGGTCCACCGGACGCGTCCGCAGACCACGCGGATGCAGGCCAGTCCCTCCTTCGATGTGGTGGTGGACCGCCTGCCCCAGGAGAAGCCGGCGCTGCTGGAACCCCTGGCGGCCCACCCCGCCGCGCGCACCGCCGAGCTCCTCGCGCCCCAGGGTGTGAGCCCCTCCCGGGGCTGCGACGTGGCGGTGGTGGAGCGCACCTCGGGCCGCACCGTGGCCTTCGCCACCGTGCTGCACTCCCAGGGCAGCACGTTCCAGGAGTACACCCGCCTGGCCGACGCCGCGCTGGAGAAGGCCGCCTTCCTCACCCGCGTATACGTGGCCCCGGACGCGCCGAACGGGACACTGCCGGTGCTGCTGTACGCCGGGCTCCGGCAGGCCCGGGGCTGGGGGCTGACGACCGTGGGCGTCCTCATGGCGGACGACCAGACGCCCCTGGCCCCGCGCTATGGCTTCACGCCCCTCGCGTCCGTGCCCCGGATGGACGTGGCGGGCACCGGCGCCTTCCGGGCCAAGGCGCAGCGGCTGGACATCCTGCTCCACAAGACGAGCGAGGAGGCCGCCGCCGCCGGCCAGCCCCTGGACCCCGTCTTCCTGGTGACGGAGATCCGCGAGACCATCGAGACCGACTTCCTGGACCGGGTGCGGCAGGCGCACTTCTTCCAGGCGGTGGAGACGGGCACGCTCACGCGCGAGCAGTACACCTACGTGCTCACCCAGCTGCACCAGTTCGTGCGCTACACCACGCGCCTGCTGGGCCGCTGCGTGGCGCTCTCCAACGAGAGCGCGATGCGCAACCACTTCATCCACCACCTCACCGGGGAGATAAACCACGAGGTCATCATCGAGCGGGACCTCGAGCACCTGGGCGAGGACTCGCAGTACGTGAAGGACGCCGCGCAGCCCAACGCCGCCACGCGCCAGTTCATGTGTACCCAGGAGAGCGCCATCGGCTTCTATGGAGACCCGGTGCTGATGCTGGCCGCGCCGCTGGCGGCCGAGGGCGTCAGCGGCAACCTGGACAGCCCCATGGTGGAGAAGCTCCAGGCGCTGGTGGGCTCCTGGGGGGTGAAGGAGCCCCAGAAGGCCATGCGCTTCATCAGCTCCCACATCGAGTTCGACGGCGGGGATGATGGGCACTGGCAGGGCAACCTGATGATGTTGTCGCACTACCTGCGCACGGAGCTGCAGCTGCGGCGCTTCCTGTCGCTGTTGCACGTGAGCGTGGACGCCGTGCTTCGGCAGTACGACAGTTATGTGGGTGACGTCGCGCTGTGGAGCGCCCGGCCCCAGTAGGCCGGGGTTGCGTTGCTGGGAGGACAGTTTCGGGGGGGGTTTTCACCTGCCTTTCCCCGCCCTCCGCGTTAATGCAGAATGCGTACCGCCTAGGAGGGGAGGACGCAGTGACTGCGGGAGTCCGGATAGACCTGATTGATCGGGTGCTGTTTGCCCGGTGGGTCAGTCCGCCCACGAAGGAGGACGTCAACGCGTTGCTCACCCAGAGCAAGGCGATTCGCGATCGGCTGGGCCGACCCATCCTGTATGTGGCCTCCATCGACTCGAAGGTGAAGATTCCGAACGCCGAGGAGCGCGCCAACCTCAACCACCTGTTGAGCGAGGGGCGCCCCATCGCCGAGGCGTGTCACATCATCATCGAGGGAAACGACCTGCAGAACAGCCTGCAGCGGGTCATCATCTCGGGGATGCTGATTGTCACCCGGACGTATGACGACTTCCTGGCGGTCCACAAGAGCGCCGAGTCGGTGGCGCCGGAGCTGGCACGGCGCCTGGGCAAGGACGCGGCGCCCATCATCCGGCTGGCGCGCGAGCGGGGCCTGGTGACGTAGCTCAGGGCTTCTTCTTGAAGGACAGGGACACGGAGTTGATGCAGTAGCGCAGCCCCGTGGGCTCGGGTCCGTCATTGAAGACGTGGCCGAGGTGCCCGCCGCAGCGCGCGCACACCACCTCGGTGCGGGTCATGAAGAAGCTGGTGTCCTCGTGGAGTGTCACCGCGCCGGGGTTGAGGGGCTGCCAGTAGCTGGGCCAGCCGGTGCCCGAGTCGAACTTGGTCTCCGAGGAGAAGAGCGGATGGCCACACGCGGCACAGTGGTAGGTGCCCGCCTCGTGGTGGTCCCAGTACTTGCCAGTGAAGGCGCGCTCGGTGCCCTGCTCCCGCAGCACGTGGAACTGCTGGGGGGTGAGCTGCTTGCGCCACTCCTCCTCGGACTTGTTCACCCGGTCGGGGTTGGCCGGAGCGGTGCTGGTGGCCGGCTTGGGCTGCGCGTTCGGGGCCTTCTCGCCGGCCCCCGCCGCCAGGGCCACCAGCGGAAGTACGAGCAGGCCAGCCCACCACCACGTCTGTCGTCGGTTCATACCGTGAGTACGCGTGAGCCCGGCTTTGAGTTACCGGCCCGGGGATTTGTGGCACCCTGCCTCCTGTATGGACGAGCTCGAGGCCCGTCGTCGGGAGCAGCACAAGCTGCGGCTCTCGTGGATGCCGTGGCTGTATTTCTCGCTGAAGCCCCGCCACCGGAAGTGGGCGGAGGCCTGGCAGCAGGAGGTGCAGGCACACTTCATGGAGCTGGAGACGGTCCAGATCGCCGAGGGCTGCTTCGTGGCGCCCCAGGCGCGCCTGTTCGCCGAGCCCGGGCGCACCCTCGTCATCGGCCCGGGCTGTAGCATCGCGGCGGATACCTTCATCCACGGCCCGGTGGTGCTGGGGCCCAGCGTGAGCATCAACGCGCGGGCCAGCCTGGATGGAGGGGCCGCGGGCATCCACATCGGCGAGGGCACGCGCATCGCCACGGGCGCCACGCTCTACGCGTTCAACCACGGGTTGGATCCGGATCGCCCCATTCGGGAGCAGCCGGTGACGTCCCGAGGCATCCGGGTGGGCGCCGATGTGTGGATCGGCGCCAACGCGGGCGTCACCGATGGGGTGACGTTGGGAGACCACTCGGTGGTGGCCATGGGCGCCGTGGTGACGCGGGATGTGCCCGCGTGGGCCATCGTCGCGGGAGTGCCCGCGAGGGTGGTGGGAGACCGGCGCCAGAAGCGGTGAGCCCTCGGGCTAGGTGGACTTGGGGATGCGGTCCTCGTTCTGGCGGGTGATCATCCAGCCTGGGTACTCGGGCGGCAGGGTGGAGGCGGTGTTGAGCGCGGCGAGCTGCTCGGGGGTGAGCTTCAGGGAGGGAGCGGCAAGGTTGTCCTCGAGCTGCTCGGACGTCTTGGCGCCGATGATGAGGGTCGTCACATGCTGCTGGTGGAGCAGCCACGCCAGGGCGACGCGCGCCACGGAGACGTTGTGTGCCTTGGCGATGCCATCCATCACGTCGATGATGTTGTAGGCGCGCTCCTTGTCCACGGGCGGGAAGTCGAAGACGGCGCGGCGGGCACCCTCGGGGCCCTGGGCGTTGCGGCGGTACTTGCCGCTGAGGAAGCCGCCGGCCAGGGGGCTCCACACCATGAGGCCGAGCTGCTGGTCCTGCATGAGGGGCACCAGCTCGCGCTCCAGGTCGCGGCCGGCGATGGAGTAGTAGGCCTGGAGGGACTCGAAGCGCGAGAGGTGGCGGTGCTCGCTGAGGCCCAGGGTCTTCATGAGCTGCCAGGCGGCGAGGTTGGAGGCGCCGAGGTAGCGCACCTTGCCCTGGCGCACGAGGTCATCGAGGGCGCGCATCGTCTCGTCGAGGGGGGTGACCTTGTCGTAGCCGTGGATCTGGTACAGGTCGATGTAGTCGGTGCCCAGGCGGCGGAGGCTGGCGTGGACCGAGTCCATGATGTGGCCCCGGGACAGGCCCACGTCGTTGACGCCGGGGCCGGTGCGGCCGCGCACCTTGGTGGCGAGGATGACGTCCTTGCGGCGGGCACCCAGGGCCTTGCCGGTCAGCTGCTCGGAGACACCGTTGGAGTAGACGTCCGCGGTGTCGAAGAAGTTGATGCCGGCATCGAGGCTGCGGGCGACGAGCTTGTCGGCCTCGGCCTGGCCCTGGGCGCCGATGGCCTTCCAGAAGCCCTCTCCGCCAAAGGTCATCGTCCCGAAGCACAACTCCGATACGTAGAGGCCGGTGCGGCCCAGCATGCGGTAGTTCATGGGTGCCCTCTTATAAGGAGGCGGGGACTTAACGCGGAGGCTCGCGCGGCGCAGTGTCGTTTGGGTATCGGTTAGGCTCTGCGGGTGCGTTTCGTGGGTTGGGACTTGAGCGATCCGTTCGCGCGCCGCCCGCGTCCCGTGGACGTGGCCGTGGTGGATGCTCGGGGACGGGTGAGCTTCGAGGAGCGGCGGTGGCCCAAGGCGCTCGACGCGGAAGCGCTGGTGGCCGCGTTTCCCGTGGAGCCGTTGGACGTGGTGGTGGTGGACGGGCCCCAGGCGCTCGCACGACCGGGGGCCTCGGTACGCGAGGCAGAGCGACTGCTGCGGGCTCCGGGGCGGACGCCAGATGTGCTCCCGGTGCCGGGCAAGCCCTTCTGCGGGTTCGTTCGCGGCAGCGTGCTGCTCTTCGCGGCGTTGCACCGACTTGGGACGCTGGAGATGCTGGACGTGGACACGACGGAGCTGGGACGGGCTCGACTGTTCGAGGCGTTCCCCGGGGCTACGTGGCGCCAGTGGAATGTGGAGAAGTTGGGGAAGAAGGCCTCACCCGAGGGAAGGGCGACGAGGCGTGCATTGCTCGAAGCCGAGGGGTTGTGCTTTCCGACGGGCGAGTTGCCGACGCACGATCAGCTCGACGCCACGTTGTGCGCATGGCTCGGATGGCTTACCCGCGCCGCGCCGGAACGTGTGCATGCAGTCGGCCTGCCGCTGAGAATGGACTCCGAAGGCTGGCTTCGCGAGGGGCGCATCCTGGACGTGTCCTAATCAATCCGTAGGAGTGCTGCTTACCTCATCGATCTTCTGGCGCAGCCAATCCCGGTATGTGTGCGTGATCGTGTACACCGAGAATTCCAGCGGAGGACCGTGTGACGACCGAGCGATTCCCACCAACTTCAAGGTTCCCTTTCGCTCGCGGAAGCAGGGGCCTCCGCTGTCACCATGGGTACTGTAGGAACCCCTCTTTCGAATGATCGCGGCTATGGGGAGGCCTTCTGCTTCTTCGCGCGCTGGAGCTGGTCCTGTATCCAATCCCGGTACCCGTACGTGCTCGTCAGAGCCGACCCTTCTCCCAGATTCCTGCTGGAGACACCTACGAGGACGGCATCTTTGGCACCTTCGCGGAGACAGGGCCCTCCACTGTCACCCCGATAGAGATGACCCTCGGGCTGCTTGATCCGCATCCTTCCACCACCAGAGGCCAACCGCTCGATGACCGTGTTGCGACTGGCGCGCCGCTCGAAATCATAGGCACGGGCCATCTCATCGTAACCCGTGCCGACAATGGTCACGGATTCGTTGAGCTCGAGTTCCTGGTCCGCCACACGGATGGGCTTGACCCCTTTCTCCAGGGGGTCGTCCAAGAAAATGACTGCCAGATCAGCCTGGCTGGAGACCACATGACCTTGATCATCCAAGAGAATCCGTAGGTCCGGGTGAGCATGAACCACCCCGGAATAACTTCTCCTCGTTCGCCCTCCTGGCTCGTAGAAAAACGTCATCACGCTCGCGGTCTTCGCGCACCCAGTAACGTCGATGATGCGCTGGGTGCCGCTACCTTCCGAGGGCGTTTGCCGCTGTGGGCATACACAATGTCCCGCGGTCAGGACGACGCGACGGCCGATGACGGCTCCTCCACAGGCCTGGTCCTTCTCTTCACTGAAGTCGACGTGGACCCGAACGGCGGACAGGTAGCGATTCGAGACATCCACCTCGCCAGCCAGCTCCAGCAAGTGGGCATTCATGATTAGAACCGTCGCTACCTGCGGCAACTCTTCCATCGGAATGCGCACGTACTCTTGCTCTTCTTCGAGGACAGCACCCGCATCCGTCTCGCTCACGGGTGCCTGCTCCTTGCACCCATCGCAGGCAAGGAGCAGAACCATGGCGGCGAACAGATATCTCACGGCGCGGCGCGCACCGGGGTCTCGTGGTGGCTGTGCCCCGGTCCTCCGAATGTGCCCGGCCACGACGCCTTCGACGGCTGTAGCCCTGTGAGCGGGAAGCGTTGGAAGCGCGGGCTGCTGTAGGCGAACGGCGGATCACACTCCCCGCAGGTCTCCGCCCCATCCATCATCACCAGGCTCTCCGGCCCCAGCTCGAACAACTGCGGCACCGTGCGCGGCGTATAGGCCAGCTCGCACCGGAACGCCTCCGAGCCATCCCGCGCCCGCACCCCCAACAGCGTCGGGCTGATGCCCTGCGCCACGAAGCTCACCACCAGCGTCTCCGGCAGCTCGCCCGGTCTCGGCTTCGTATCCGCCAGCCGCAGCTCCTTCGTCACGAAGCTCTCGCCCTCCCCCAGCCGATACGTCCACGCCGGCGTCAGCCCCGGCAGCGCGTACCCCCGCAGCTCGGGAGAGACCACCCCCCACCCCTCCGGGTTCAACGAGGTGCCCTCCGGACTCGGCACCACCCGCTCCCGCGTCGCCACCGCCCGGCCCAGCACCGGCAACGTTCCCACCTCCGCCCCATCCGCCATGCGCAGCGCCGTGGTGCCACGCTCCGGCAACAGCAGCCCGTTCACCGCGCCGAACTCACCTCCCGCCATGGGCAGCGTGCGCCGCCACAGCTCCACCCCGTCCGGCGAGTACGCCAGCACCAGCGTCGGCGAGCCCGGCATCAGCGGCGCTCCCGAATTCACCGTCGGCGAGAACGCCACGTACAGGTTCCCTCGCGTGTCCGAGACCAGCCCGAACGGGTGCGGGTGGTTGCACTGGGACAGCAGCGGATCCGTGAACTTCGTCGCCGATACCAGTGCGCCCTTCGCGTTCAGCACCACCAGGAAGTACACCCGGCACAGCGTCGAGTTCTCCGACCCCGCCGGGTATGCCTCGAAGAGCGCTGCCAGCCGGTCCGGCGCCATCACCGCCAGCCGCGCCATGAAGATGGTGGTTGCCTCCGCCGCCATGTCCGGCCGCGCCTGTGCCAGGACGAAGGTCCACCGCGGCGAGCCCGTCGTCTTCTCCAGCAGCGACACCTCCCCCTGCCGGGGCATGTCCATGCACAGCAGCCGCTCGTTCCACAGCATGCAGCGCCGCCCCGTCTGGTTCGACTGCACCGGCGTCTCTCCCGTCGCGTTCAGCACCGGCGCCTCGAAGAAGCCCGACAGCGTCACGCTCCCGTCGGGCCACACCATCATGTCGTGCAGCTCCCGCAGCTCTTCCCGCGTGTCCCGCGTCCAGTTCGGCGCCAGCACCGTGGGCGAAGGGCGCTGGCACACCGGACCCTGGCACCGGCCCTCGCGCTGGCACGGCGTGGATGGCGCGCACGTGAAGCCATCCGGCAAGTCCCGCACCACGCACGTGCCTTCCACGCACACGTCCGCCACGTCGCAGCCACGCCGCTCCCCGCAGAA
Organism: Hyalangium ruber; assembly: GCF_034259325.1. NCBI lineage: Bacteria > Pseudomonadati > Myxococcota > Myxococcia > Myxococcales > Archangiaceae > Hyalangium > Hyalangium rubrum. The sequence continues at coordinate 28,891 of NZ_JAXIVS010000029.1, forward strand.
GGTGCCGTCCGGCGCCATCGCCAACCCGCAGCCCGTCAGCGGATCACACACCCCCTGCTGGCACTTCCCATCCCCCGGGCACGGCGGCGCTGGCACCGTCTGGCACCCGTCCAGCGGGTTGCACACGTCCGTGGTGCAGGCGTTGCCGTCGTCACACGTCCTCTCACGGCCCTTGCACACGCCCAGCACGCAGGTGCTCTCCAGCAGGCACTCGTTGCCCGGGTCGCACGCGGTGCCGTCCGGCAGCCGCTGCTCCACGCACCTGCCCGCGTTCACGTTGAAGCTGATGCCGTGGCAGGCCGACGGCGTGGGGCACTCGGGGATGGCGAGCCCCTCGCCCGTGAGCGTCAGCGCCACCGTCCCGCCCCCCGAGGAGGTGCCGGTGAGCGTGGCGGAGTACGGCCCCGGCTCCGTGGGCGAGAAGCGCACCCGCACTTCGACTTCGCTCGAGGCCACCCGCTCCGGCAGCCCCTGCACCGTGAAGGGCGCCGCCACCTGCGTCCAGCTCACCTCCAGCGGCGCGCGGCCTCCGTTGGACACGCGCACCGTCTCCTCGCGGCTCACGCCCACGTACGTCCGCGGGAAGACCACCGAGGCCTGCGACAACCGCAGCCGCCCCTCCACGCCCACCAGCGGCGGCCGCTCCTCGCGGCAGGCCGCCCCCAGCACCCCCATGAGCCCTGTCAGGAGCAGCAGCCACACCGCTCTGCCTGTCGTCTCCGCGCGTCCCATCGGTGACCCTCGCCCGTACGCGTATAGCCCCCACGCCCAGTACGCGCGAGCGCCCCCTTCGGGCCTCCTGCCTCGCACGGCTCTGGGCCCGACATCCGGAGCCACCCGAAGGCTCAAGAGGGGTCACTCCCGTACACTCCCGTGGCTCCCGGCGATGTGTGCCGAGCACCCCCGCCGTTCCCACCGCCTACGCCATGCACCGCCGTGCCGCCCCCCTGAACCGGCGCTCCCCAGGGTCCGCCCAGATCCAGTCATAACTACAGCCTCAGCCCCCCGGAACGAGGCGCGAGGCCTCCAACCGTCCGGAATTGCTGGCCACACCCAAGGTACGGTTCTCGCAAAGCTCCGGCGCATGGACAGCGTCGACTCCGTGAGTACCGTCAGGTTCTCCCCAAGGCCCCAGGCCTTCACCGTCCTCATTCCCCGTGCGCTGCAGCCCGCGATGAACGCGCTGCCCACGGAGGTGCGTCAGCGCGTACTGGCCGAGCTGTTCCACCTGGCCGCGAGGACCACCCAGGAGCGCGCCGGCGAGGCCAGCAGCTTCACCTACGCCCTCCGGCTCGAGGTGTCCGACTGCGTGGTGAGCGTGGAGATGGATGATCCGCGCTCGAGGCTGATGCTCACCGGGCTCGCCTGGAACCGGCTCCACTCCTGAGCCGCCAGGCCTTGATGAAGAGGGGCGCAGTCTCCCATGCAACGCGCGGCCGGCTACAACGAGTCCTGGGAGCTCACCTACCTGATTGAACAGCTGCGCGAGCGGCTGGGCGCCGAGCCTCCTCCCGATGCTTCCCTCGGCGGGGAGCTGGAGACGGTGCTCGCGCGGCTCGTCACCCGCAACCAGCGGCTGCGCGTGCTGCACCGGCTCACGCGCACCCAGGGCTCCCTCGAACACATTCACTCGATTCGCAGCTCGCTCGAACAGCTCGACTCGCAACTGCTGCGAGAGCTCCCGGCGTTGCTGGAGCGCTTGAGCCCGAGCCTCTGAGGCCTCGGAGCGCGCTCAGGCGGCCCGCGTCAGCGCGGCTCCTCGCAGCGGCCCGACTGGCAGCCCTCGAGCCCCTGGCAGGGCATGCCCGGACCGCAGGACACCTGTCCACAGGCACCCTCCCGGCACACCTGACCCACGAAGCACGAGGGCACCTGCGCGCATGGATCCGTGGCCAGCAGGCACGTGCCCGAGCGACACACCTCGCCCGCGCCACAGTCCGTGGCCGAGACGCAGGCCAGCGGCAGACACGTCCCGTCCCGACACACCTGCTGCACTGGGCAGCTCACCGCCGCACAGCCCGCCGTGGGCACGCAGCGGCCCTCGGAGCCACAGCGCTCCATCGCCTCGCAGGCGAAGTCCCCTGTGCATGCCACGCTCTGGCACCGGCCGTCCGCGCGGCACACCGTCCCCTGGGGGCACTTCACCCCCATGCACGTGTCGAGGGCGCACGCGTTCTCGATGCACCGCTCGGTGGGAAAGCACGCCGCGGCCGACTCCCGCGAGCAGGACACACGCACGCACGCGCCCGCGCGGCAGCGCTGCCCCTGGAGGCAGTTCACCCCCAGGCACGCCACCTCCACGCACGCCTCGCGCTCACACACCTGTCCGAGGCCGCAGCTCACGCCCCGGCAGGTGGTGGCCAGGCACCGGCCCTCCGCGCAGGCCTGGCCCGCGGGGCACGCCACGTTGGCGCACAGGTCCGGCACCACCAGGTCCGCCGTCGTCTCGCACGCGGCGAGCGCCAGCAGCGCCACCACGCCCGCGAGCGCGAGCCTCAAGGCAGTCGCCCCGTTCGGTCCGCCGCGGGCAGGTTCAGCGCCGGAGGCTGCGAGAGCACCACGCCCGCCACTACGCCCGCGGCCACCAGCCCGACGCCACCCACCACCCAGGGCCACACCGGCCGTCGGCCCTCGTCGAGGCCTTCGTCGCGCGTGGGCTCCTGGGCGCCCGCCACCGCGGCCAGCCGCTCCTCGGTGGCATCGAAGCGCATGGGGGCCTCCGCGCTGCCCTGCTCGAAGAGGACGCCGTCGGCCGCGTCGAGCACCTGGGCATAGGCCTCTACCGCGCGCACCGCGGGCGCCGGCGCCACCACGGGCCCCGGAGAAGCGCCCTGCGTCCGAGTGAAGCCGGACTCGCCTGGCTGCCGCACGTAGAGCGAGAGCTCCGTCACCACCGCGGGCGGCTGCTCCAGCACCGCCTCCAGTTGGCCATCCTGGCGCCGCACCAGCTTCAGCGCGGCGCGCGGTCGGTTCTGCATCTTCTTGCGCGCGGCCTCGTAGGGCCGGCGAATCTTCGGCCCGAGCGCGCGGCTCACGTCCACCTCGGGCTCGATGCTCAGCAGCGTTTCGAAGTGGGCCTGCGCCTGCTTGGCCTGGCCCATGAACGCCTCGGACAGGGCGAGGCCTCGCCACGCGCGAATGCGCTCCTGCCGGGTGCCGGGCTCTCGCAGCGCATCCTCGAAGGCGGCCGCGGCGGAGTCGAACTCCAGCGCGTCGAAGAGGCGCTCGGCGCGCACGAGCGCCCGCTCCGCGGCAGAGGCGGAAGCGGCACCGAGACACACCAGGAGCACCAGGAAGAAACGCACGGGGGGCCCCTCATACCCCAACCCCGGCCCCGCGGATCAACCGGCTTGAAAGCTTCTCCCCAGCCCCGGTTTCCCCAGGCACCGGCTTCTATTTCCAGAAGTGAATAGTAGAGAGGATCTAGCAGTAGTGACAGCAGGTCGCCCGGACTTGGGGACAAGTCAGTAAGCCCCTGAGGATGCTCAGGAATTCGCTACCCGCCACATGTGGAGAACTTGGCGCTTTTCCCCAGGCTCCCACATGCCCACAGCCCGGGGCGAGCTTGTCCACAGGGGCCCGACTGTCGCCAACAGGACTCCCACATGTTTGCTGGCCCTGGACAGTTCCACCCCTGGTGTGGCTGCTGGGACGGGGAGCGAGGGTGGGGCGGGCCCAATGCATATAAGGATGCGGGCCACGCGCGGCAAGGGGCCGCGCTATGGTTCCGGCCCATGGCCGCACCGGGAAAAGGAACGCCGGGTAGGTCGTCCTACGACTACCAAGGCGTGCAGATCGGCAAGTACCAGGTCATCACCCGGCTGTCGGTGGGGGGCATGGCCGAGCTGTTCCTGGGCTTCACGGCGGGGCCCGGAGGCTTCCGCAAGTACGTGGCGCTCAAGCGAATCCTGCCGGACGTGCGCAGCAACGAGCAGTTCGAGCGCATGTTCCTGGATGAGGCGCGCATCACCGCGGCCTTCAACCACCCCAACATCGCGCAGGTGTACGAGCTGGGGCAGGAGGAGGACGGGCTGTACCTGTCCCTGGAGTTCATCTCGGGGCAGGACCTGGACCACGTCGCCGCGGCGTACCGGCGGCGCAAGGAGCCCATCCCGCTGGGCCTGAGCCTGGGGGTGGTTCGGGACGTGTGCCTGGCGCTGCAGTACGCGCATACGTTCACGGACCCCTCGGGCCGGCCCAGCCCCGTCATCCACCGCGACGTCGCCCAGAAGAACATCATGGTGACGTACGACGGCGTGGTGAAGCTGTTGGACTTCGGCATCGCCAAGGCGCGCAACAGCCTGGAGCGCACGCGCGCGGGCACGGTGAAGGGCACGGCGGGGTACATGTCGCCGGAGCAGGTGCGGGGAGACCCGCTGGATGGGCGCAGTGACTTGTTCTCGGTGGGCGTGGTGCTCTGGGAGCTGGTGACGGGCGAGCGCCTGTTCGCCGGCGAGTCGGAGCGCGACGAGATGATCAAGATCCTCGAGGCGCCCATTCCGACGCCGCGCCACAAGCTGGTGACGGTGCCGGAGGAGCTCTCGGCGGTCATCCTCCGGGCGCTGGACCGCAACCCCGGGGAACGCTGGCAGAGCGGCAAGGAGATGGCGCGGGCGCTGGAGACGGCGGCGGGCGAGATGATGTTCGACGCGGATCGGCGGGCGCAGGCGATGCGCGAGCTGTTCGCGGAGAAGATGGCGGCGACGCGGCAGCTGCTGGAGAGCGCGGATCCGCGGATGAGCGGCGAGGCGGCGGCGGTGCCCTGGTCGGACGAGGGCGGCGGCTCATCGTCGGTGGGCACGGAGATCTACGAGAAGAAGGCGCCGGAGAAGAAGGCGCCGCCCGAGAAGAAGGGAGCGGCGGAGAAGAAGGCGCCGGCGGGCAAGAAGGTGTCGGGAGACAAGGCCTCCCGAGCGAGGACGGAGGCGGGGCCGCCGGAGGCAGGGAGCGCGGCGAGCACGCAGGTGTCCATTCCGCGGGTGGAGGGCACATCCTCGGAGAGCCGATGGATGACGGTGCTGCTGTGGGGGGTGCTGCTGATGGGCATCGCGGCGGGCGGCACCTACGTGGCGATGGACCTGGGCCGGAAGATGGAAGAGCAGGTGCCACAGGAGCCTCCGCCGAAGGTGGCGGCCCCTGGGGGCCCGGCGCTGAAGATCTTCCCCGAGCCTGGGCAGCCGGAGCCGGGAACACCGAGCGCGGCGACCGACGGCGGGACGGTGGCGGGTGGCACGGCGGGGGCGGAGAAAAAGCCAGCGCCGGGAGAGGAAGCGGAGGAGGCGGAGGACAAGCCGGGCAAGTCGGGGCGGGTGGCGCAGGGGAAGCTGACGCTCATCATCAACCCGGAGGCAGAGGTGTTCCGGGGCAAGCGCTCGCTGGGCAAGACGCCGATGTTCAACGAGACGCTGCCGGTGGGGACGCACCTGCTGCGCATCGTCGGCCCGGATGGAAAGAAGCGGAAGTTGTCGGTCCCCATCAAGAAGGGGGAGACGACGAAGCTGCGCTTCGCACTGGGAGATCTTCCCGAGGCCGGTTGAGCGACTTGTCACCGTGCCCGGAGGCGCTTCCTGGTCTACCCTGGGGCCAATGGCAAAGCTCAACCTAGGCTTCTTGATGGACCCGCTCGAGCAGGTGCGAGTGGACCATGACTCGACCTTCGCGATGATGCTGGAGGCGCACCGGCGGGGACACACGGTGCGCTACTTCGAGCAGGGCTGGCTGCGCTTTAGCGGCCGCTGTACCGAGGCGCGCATGAGGACCGTGGCGGTAAGACGGGAGCCCGGCCGCCACTTCGACATCCTGGAAGAGTCGGTGCGGCCGATGTCGAGCCTGGACGTGCTCTTCCTGCGCAAGGATCCGCCGGTGGATGTGGAGTTCCTGCACGCCACGCAGCTGGTGGAGCTGTGCGCGGGCAAGCCTCCGGTCTACATCAACAGCCCGGCGGGGCTGCGCGAGGCGAACGAGAAGCTCTTCGCGTTGCACTTCCCGGACTTGATGCCGGAGACGTGCGTGGCGAGGGACCATGCGGTGCTGACGGAGTTCATTGCCCGGCACCCGGATGGGGCGATTCTCAAGCCCATCGATGGCTTTGGCGGCAAGGGCATCGTCTTCGCGCGGGCGGGAGACCGCAACACCCGGTCGTTGCTGGAGCTGCTCACGAGCCACGGGCGCGAGGCGATCATCGCGCAGGCGTACGTGCCGCAGAGCCGGCAGGGGGACAAGCGCATCATCCTGGTGGATGGTGAGCCGTTGGGAGCGGTGCTGCGCGTGCCCTCGGAGGATGACCACCGGGGCAACATGGCGGTGGGAGGCATTCCGAAGAAGACGACGCTGACGGACCGGGAGCGGGAGATCTGCGCGCGCCTGAAGCCGATGCTGCGCGAGCGAGGGCTGCTTCTGGTGGGCATCGACGTGCTGGGCGACTACCTCACGGAGGTGAACGTGACGAGCCCCACGGGGCTGGCGGAGATCGACACGCTGGATGGCGTGTGCATCGAGGCGAACGTCATCGACCTGGCGGAGAAGCTGGCGGCGAAGCGGTGAGCGAGGAGGCCTCCCCTTTCGTAGCCGAGCCGGACGAGACGCTGGACTCCATCGGCACGTCCGGCGTGCGAGTGGTGCAGCGGAGGGGAGGCTACCGCTTCAACCTGGATGCGGTGCTGCTGGCGGCCTTCGCCGCCGAGGAGAGCCCGGAGGCAGTGCCTGCGTTGGAGCTCGGCGCGGGCAGCGGCGTGGTGTCCTTCCTGCTCGCGCGGCAGTTCGGCCGAGGGCCCGTGGACGCGCTGGAACTCCAGCCAGCGGTGTACGCGCGGTTGGTGCGCGGCGTGACGCTCAACGCGCTGGAAGGCCGGGTATGTCCGGTGCTCGGAGACCTGCGCGAGGCCCGCACCCTGTTTTCCGCTGGCGCCTATGGCCTCGTGGTCTCCAATCCTCCTTTTCGTCCCGCGAGCGCGGGGGTTCGCAGCCCGGATGAGGAGCGCGCCATCTCCAAGCAGGAACTGGCCTGCGATGCGGCGGCCGTGGTGGCGGCGGCCCGGCACGCCCTGGCTCCCGGAGGGGGCGTGAGCCTGGTGTACCCGGCGGCCCGGCTGACGGAGGTGTTCGGGTTGCTCACGGCGGCCCGACTCTTCCCACGCGCCCTGCGATTGATTCACGCGCGCGTGGGAGCACCCGCGACGCGCTTCCTCGTGCATGCGCTGAGAGACCAGGATCGAGGCCTCGGCGTGCGCCCACCGCTCATCGTCCACGGAGAAGGCCCAGGAGGTTACGCCCCGGAAGTCGCCGCCCTGATGGACCCGCCGCTCGCTGAGAGTGCCTGAGCGCGGTCCACCCAGCGCTTCCCGGCAGGCGAGCAAGCGAGCTTCCCAAGCCTCCAGAACAACCCGCCGGGCGCTCGAGACGCGGGTAGAGTCCGCCTCCCATGTCGCTGCCCGTGCTGCTCACCGCCGAGAACCTCCGCGCCAGCGCGGGAGGTGCCTTCGCGCGCGGCGAAGCGTACTGGCGCGAGGGACGCGTCCTCTCCTGTGTTTTCGAGGACGACGTCCTGGAAGGCCTCGTCGAGGGAACCGCCAGGTACCGCGTTCGGCTCAAGGCGCTCAGCGGCGCCCTCGTGGGCCAATGCACCTGCCCGGTTCGGGAGGAGGTCTGTAAACACGCCGTTGCCCTCGGTCTCTCCTTCCTCGCGCAGCGAGGAGTTTCTTTCGAATCGCCGAGAGAGGTCGTCGCGGCCGAGTCGAGAGAGGGGCCGTTCGCGACGCGAAACGAGCTCGAGCGCTGGGCGGAAGGCCACCACGTTCGGCATGCGCTCACGGTCTCCGCGGAGGTCCTCTTCTCGGATCTGCCTATCAACGAGGCCCAGCGGAACGGTCTCCGCTATGCCCTGAACGGCCTCGCCGTCCGCGACGTGGGCTCCCGAGAGGGCACCCAGCGGCACGGAGGTGCGCGCGGGAAGGGCCTGGAGACGGCGCTTACCGAAGCGGCATGGGCTTATCTGCAGCAGGAAGCCAGCTCGGTGCAGCGAGCCCTCACCGAGGAGGCCACGCGTCTGGAGTCTCACGCGGACCCTCAGCTCGCTCCGCTGTGGACCCGCCTGCTCGAAGTGCGCCGCCTGTTCCGGTCCCATGCCGTCCCGCGCTCTCGCGAGCGGCGGGCCTCGTGTACCTGGAACTTCGATGCGGCGACGTGCGCGCTCACGTGGAAGGAGCCCGAGCGCGTCGTTCGCTCGGGCCCGGACTACGGCACCGTCGGCCCCGTGGCCCGGTTGACGTTCCCCGGAGGCGGCGAGGGCCAGGTGGAGTGCAACTGCATCACTCGGCAGCGTGGCTGCGTCCATGTGCTCGCGCTCATCGACACGACCCTGGACGTGCTCGAAGACAGCACCCGGGTCGCCGAGGCACGGCGGATCGCCGAGGAACTCCTGCGTCCAAGCTGGGCGCGCGCGCTGAAGGAACTCGAGCTGTTCGAGGCCGAGGCGGCAAAGCCCCGTGCCGCCATCGAGGTGTGGTGGTGCATCGAGCATGAGCTTGGGACGCTCACTGTGTCCCCCCTGGTGCGGAAGCAGACCCGCCGAGGCACCCTGAGCCCCGGCGCACGGATGCCCGCGGCCCGGTTGCTCGAAGACCACCGCGAGCTGCTCTCCGAGGCCGATCTCCGAATCGCCGAGTACCTGGCCTCCTGGGCTCCGGCATCTCGCGCGGCTGGAACCTATCCCTCGCGGGCGTTCCTCGCGCTCGTCGGACATCCCCGCGTCTCGCTCGATCTTCGCCCCGAAGAGCCCATCGAGGTGAAGCGCGTCCAACTCGGCTTCACCGCGCTCTCGGCTGGGGACCACATTCGCCTGGAACCCTCCATCGACGGAGAGCGCTTCAACCCGAAGCTCCTCGGGGCCCTGCTGCGCGCCTTCGCTCCGGGAGAGCCGCTGTTCACCGTCGAGGAGCAACGGAGCCGCTGTCTCCTCATCGACATGAACGAAGAGGCGCGGCGGATCTGGAGCGTGCTCGAAAAGCACGGCGACCAGTTCCCTCCCGAGAGCCACGAGCAGCTCCTCGAGCGTCTGTCCCGCCTCGAAGCACGCCTTCCGCTCGTCGTCCCCCCCACGCTGAAAGGGCGCGAACTCCAGACGGAGACGACCCCTGTCGTGCGCCTGCGCCTGCTCCCGGACGTGTCCCTCGAAATGGAGCTGTTCGTGCGGCCGGGCCCGGGAGCGCCTCTGTTCCATCCCGGCATCGGCCCGCGCGACGTGCTGCTCTCCCGCAACGGGGAGCGTGGCTACGTGCGCCGCCAGTTGATCCAGGAGGAGCAGCGGGCCCGCGCGGCGATCCTCCCGCTGCCCCTCGATGGCGCGGAAGAGGGCCCACCCTTCTGTTTCCGCATGGGAGACACGGAGGCGGCACTGGAACTCGTCGCCGCGCTCCAGAAGCCGCCAAAGGGCCTCGAGGTCGAGTGGATCGACGAGCGGCCGTTCATCGCCTCGGCTGTCGGTCCTGAAGCCCTGAGGGTGCAGATCGAGCGCAAGCGAGACTGGTTCGGCCTGTCGGGAGACTTGAAGGTCGAAGCAGGAAGGCTCGAACTCGCGGTGCTCCTGGACGCGGCCCGGCGACAGAAGCGCTTCGTGCGCGTGGATGCACAGCGGTGGGTGGAGCTCAGCGACACCTTGCGGAAGCGCCTGCTCGCGGTGGCGGACCACACCTTCATTGGCAAGAACCGTGTGGAGATCTCCCCGGGAGCGGTTCCTGCCATCAGCGCCCTGTTCGACGCAGGCGCGGAGATCGAAACCGCCCCGGCGTGGCAGCTCATGACCGAGCGCCTCGCCTCCTCGCTCTCGCTCAAGCCGAAGCCGCCCGCCACGCTGGGGACCACGCTGCGCGACTACCAGGTGGAGGGCCATGCCTGGCTCAGCCGCGTCGCGGCCTGGGGCGCCGGAGCGTGCCTGGCCGATGACATGGGGCTCGGGAAGACCGTGCAGGCGATCGCGGTACTCCTCGACCGCGCGCGACTCGGCCCCGCCCTCGTGCTGGCGCCGACCTCGGTCGCCTTCAACTGGGTGCAGGAGCTCCAGCGCTTCGCACCGAGCCTCCGTCCCGTGCTCTACGCGGAGCAGCCGGACCGGGTGAAGTGCCTGTCGAAGCTCAAGAAGAACGACGTGCTCATCGTGAGCTATGGCCTGCTCGTGCGTGATGCGGCGAACCTCGGCGCCATCTCGTTCTCGACGCTCGTGGTCGACGAGGCACAGGCGCTGAAGAACCCGAGCACCCGCCGGGCCCGCGCCGCGAGGCAGCTGAACGCGGGCTTCCGCATCGCGCTGTCGGGAACGCCCCTGGAGAACCACCTGGGCGAGCTGTGGAGCCTCTTCACGGTCGTCTTCCCAGGCCTGCTCGGAAGCTGGGAGCAATTCCGGGAGCGCTTCGCCGCCCCCATCGAGCGCGGCAAGGATCCCGACGCGAGCGTGGCCCTCTCGCGGGTGATCAGCCCCTTCCTGCTCCGCCGTACGAAGCAGGAGGTCGCCCGCGAGCTGCCCCCGCGCACGGAGATTCAGGTGCCGGTGGCGCTCTCCGAGGAGGAGTGGACGCTGTACGAGGACGCGCGGCTGGCGGCGGTCGCGGAGGTCAGCAAGCAGGGCAAGGGCCTGCGCAATGAGCAGCAGCGCTTCCAGGTGCTCGCGGCGCTGACGCGGCTGCGCCTGCTCGCCTCGCACCCCCGTCTCTACGACTCGCAGTCGGAAATCACCTCCTCCAAGATGCGACGGCTCCTCGAGCTGCTGGAGGAACTGCGAAGCGAGGGCCACCGGGCGCTGGTGTTCAGCCAGTTCACCTCGCACTTGGACCTCGTCCGCGAGGAGCTGGAGCGTGCCGGTTTCACGTACCAGTACCTCGATGGCTCAACGCCCGCGGCGGCGCGCGCGAAGCGGATCCAGGCGTTCCAGGAGGGCGAGGGCGAGCTGTTCTTGATTTCTCTCAAAGCGGGAGGCACGGGCATCAACCTCACCGCGGCCGACTACGTCATCCACCTGGATCCGTGGTGGAACCCAGCGGTGGAGGATCAGGCCACGGACCGGGCCCACCGCATTGGCCAGACGCGACCGGTGACGGTGTACCGATTGATCGCTCGGGGGACCATCGAGGAGCAGATCCTCTCGCTGCACTCGGACAAGCGGGCGCTGGTGGCCGGAGTGCTCGAAGGGACGGATGTCGCGGCGCGGCTGACCACGAAGGATCTGCTGGCGTTGCTGGCGGGGGGCGAGGCTCCGCGAGAGCGGCAGGACGACGAGGAAGAGCCGCGCACCCGCCTCGTTCACTGACTGGAAGCTTGAAGACAGCCCCACTTCGCGTAACGGTGTGGCCTCTCAACGGGAGGACACACGGATGAAGGCACTTTGGAAGTGGGCGGCAATGGCGCTGGCGGTGGGGGTGATGGGCTGCGGCAACACCTCGGAGCACCTCGGTGGGGAATGCACCGAGAGCGCGTCATGTGAGGATGAGGAGCTCAGCTGCCTGTTTCAGTTCAAGGGCGGCTACTGTGGCTTCACGGGCTGCAGGGCGAACGCGGACTGTCCGGGCGGGTCCATCTGCGTGACCGAGGAAGGCGTGAACTACTGCTTCCGGACTTGCGACGAGAAGGCGGACTGCAACGAGAACCGCTCGTCGGAGAACGAGTCGAACTGCTCGTCGAACGTCACCCGCGTGGAATCGGGTTCGCAGAAGGTGTGCGTGCCGCCCTCGGTCGGCTGAGCTGATTACTTCCAGCCGGGATTTGGGGGACTGGAGTCGCGAGTCGGCTCTATCCTTTCTCGATGCCTCTGCTCCCCCGTCTCCAGCTCTTCGAATTCCTCGATCAGCCGTGGCTGCCCGCGCCGTTGCGCCGTGGCGAGGTGGATTACCTGCGCGTCGTGCTCGACCGCATGCGGCCCTATGACAGCGTGGCGCCGCAGCTGGCGGAGCTGCTCCGCACGGCGGGCACGGACCGGGTCGTCGATCTCTGCTCCGGCTCGGGGGGCCCATGGCGCACCCTGCTCCCGGCGCTGCGAGCGGTGCATGACCGGGCCGAGGTGGTGCTCACCGACCTCCATCCCAACCCAGGGCAGGAGCTGCCTCCTGGCGCGCACTACCGCGACACCCCCGTCGACGCCACGCGCATTCCCGAGGAGCTGACGGGAGTGCGGACCCTCTTCGAGGGGCTGCACCATTTCCCCCCGGAGCGGGCTCGCGCTCTGCTCGCGGATGCCGCAGCGCGCTCAGTCCCCATCGCCGCCTTCGAGCTCACCCAGCGCTCGCTGCCGTACCTTCTAGGCCAGCTCCTGCTCGTCGTGCCCCTGGTGTGGGGCTTCACCCCGCTCATCCGCCCGGTGCGCTGGTGGCGCCTGGTCCTCACCTACCTGGTGCCCATCATTCCCCTGCTCGTCCTCTGGGATGGCGTGGTGTCGTCGCTGCGGACCTATGCTCCGGCGGACCTCGAGAGGCTGACGACGGGGCTCGGTGCCGACGGCGGGTACCGCTGGAGCAGCGGAACCCAGAGCGTGAAGGGAATGGTCATCACCTATCTCATCGGGCAGCCGGAGAGAACGAGACAGGAGGGTGCTTGAGTCACCACCCCTGAGGTAGGGTGAAGCCCATGGAGAGGTCTGCCGTGCCGGAGCTGGACCCGGCCTCGCTGCCCATGGGGACACAGGTGGGGCCCTGGCGTCTGGAGGGCTGGGGCGGCCGAGGCACCTACGGCGTCGTCTATCGTGCTGTTCGAGTGGGGCGCGAGGAAGCGGGCTGCGTGGCGCTGAAGCTGGCTTTGCATCCCGAAGACCCGCGCTTCGAGAGAGAGGTGAAGCTGCTGTCCAGCCTGCGCCATCCGAGTGTCCCGCGCTTCCACGGGCACGGAGGTTGGAGGCACCCTTCCGGCGCCGTGCATCCCTACCTGGCCATGCAGTGGATTCACGGAAGGCCGCTCTACGACTGGGCTGCCCAGCGCAACCCAAGCTCGCGTCAGGTGCTTCGGGTGCTGGCGCAGGTGGCGCGTGCGCTCGAAGCCGTGCATGCGGTCCACGCGGTGCATCGGGACGTCAAGGGAGGGAACGTCCTGGTGCGGCCGGCGGATGGGCGCGTCTTCCTGACGGACCTGGGCTCGGGCCACTACGCGGGGGCTTCATCGCTCACGCAGCAGGTACTGCCTCCCGGTACGCCCGCCTACCGCAGTCCCGAGGCATGGCGGTTCGTCCAACGCTTCGGCCATGACTCCAGCGCGCGCTACGCCGCCACACCCGCCGATGATCTCTTCGCATTGGGAGTGACCGCCTGCCGCCTGGTGACGGACGAGTACCCTCCCTCGACGGAGCCTGGAGAGGACACGGCGGGCTTGTGGCGAGTGGACAGTGAAGGACCGAGGCCTCCGGCGGCGATCAACTTCCGCGTGGAACTGCGACTCAATGCGCTCATCCTCCAGCTACTCTCTGCGCGGCCCGAGGCACGTGGCACCTCGGCGGAGCTAGCGCGAACGCTGGAAGAGGTGGCGGAACAAGCGGGCCCGGAAGCGGATCATCCCCTCTTCGCCTGGGAGGCGCTCTCGCCCGCCTCGTGGAGCCCGGAGGATGTTGCCATCGCCGTGGGCCTTCACCAGCGCCCGCGCCGGCGAGACAGGCAAGTGGTGCGCTTGTCGGAGCAAAGGGATGCCGCTGAGAAGGCAGAAGAGCTGACCCGGGTAAGAGCTCCCGCGGAGGGTTCTCCATGGCGAACCCGACTCACCGCGCTGGCAGTGGGCGTGCTGATGCTGGTGGGGGACTGGCGGGGAGAGCCTCGGGAAGCCTCACCAGAGGATGGCGGCACGGCGGGCCTGGGAGACGACGCACGGACCTTTGTCGTGGCATCCGCGCCTGCACCGTCCCCAAAGGGTATCCGACTGGAAATTCCTCCCAAGCCATTCAAGGGGCAGCGCAAGGCTCCGTGCCCAAAAGGCGATGTCGAGATTCGGGGAGGGTGCTGGACCAAGCTGGAGACCCAGGCACCGGACTGTCAGGAGTATGCCTACGAATGGAAGGGCGGCTGCTACCTGCCCATCATTCCCGCCGCACCGCCAGCCACCTCGGATCATCCATAGCGGTTGTCGGGCAGGGAGAGGGCACTGGGCAAACCTGTCAGACAACCGGACAGGTTTGGAGGGAGCACCACCGAGCCGCGCCGCTCAGCCCAAGCCAATCCGAGGCAGCGTCACCTCGCGCACCTTGGGGATGCGGAAGCGATAGAGGAAGGCGTCGGCGAAGTAGTGGGCCAGCACGATGGAGTTGCCCACGAGCACGCCCATGGACCACATCGGCTGCTGGCGCAGGAAGAAGTCCGTGGCAGCGCCCTGGGTGGCCGTGTCCACCAGGGTGACGAAGGGGCTGTTGGCCACGCCCACGAGGATGAGCGGCAGCATCGCCGCCACCATCGCCGGCCAGACTGCGGCCTTGCCCAGCCGTGCCTCGGGCTCCTTGGCGGTGGGCTCGAGCATGCGCCCGGTGAGGAACGCGTACTCCAGGCCGTGGGTGCCCGCGCTGAGCACCGCGCCCCAACCCGGCCAGATCAGGGCGATGGAGACGATGCTGCACCAGCCCAGCAGATAGAAGCACTTGGGCCCGCTCTGCTTCGTGGCGATCAACGTGCTGGCGAGCCGTCCCGCGTACACGAGCCACACGGCCAACAGCACGTAACAAGTGGAGAACGGGAGGCTGCCGCGCTCGGCCTGCCCCACATCCATCAGCGGGAAGTCACCCCGCTCGGAGGTGAGCGGCACCCAGAAGATGCGCACCAGCATCAGCGTGAGCGCCATGGGCACCCAGTACTTCTGGAGGTTGCGCTCGGTCTCGGAGGGAGGCGGTGCCCCGGCGGTGCGGCCGCGCAGGTTGTGCAGCGCCCACAGCCCCTTCACCTGGGAGAGCGTGTGGTGCGCGGCGAAGACATAGATGGTGGCGCCCAGGAGCAGGTTCGCCAGCGGCATGTGCTCCTTGGTGTACCAGGCCATCGCCAGGGTGACGACGAACACAGCGCCCGAGCCACCGAGCAGCAGGCTCTTCTGGTGCGGCGTGGTGTGCAGCAGGTCCCTGCGCACGAGGATGAGCAGGAAGGTGAGGATGACGTGGGTGCCGTTGAAGAGCAGGTACTGCGACACCCACCGGCCGATGGCGCGAGACAGCCCGCCGTCCGCCGCGCCGAGGAAGCTCGACATCCACAGGCAGAACAGGGCCACCGCCGCCGGGATGAACAGCAGGTTGACGTCCTGGCGCTGAGAGAAGAGCCAGGGCGCGCCGGCACCCAGCGAGGGCACCGCCACGGCCGGAGGAGCGGAGGTCAAGGTCACGGGCTGCGACATACAGGGGCCCACTATACCCCCCCTCCTCTGGGCTGGCGTCGGGCGGTTGGCCGATGCCCGGCCCGGAGCCCACGGGAGGAAGAGGGCTCCCTGCCTGCCCGATGGGCGAGCGCCGAACCCAAGGCGGCGGGTTTCTCTCGGGCCCGGCCCCGTATCCGTAATATGCGCGCGCCATGCCCTCGCACCTCCTCCTGCTGCTGGCCCTCGCCACCATGCCTCCCGCCGCCCCGGAGGACTCCCTCTCGGATGAGGCCACCGTCGCGACCCAGCAGCTCCACGCCGCCGTGGTGAACGCGCTCCTCTCCCCTTCCCAGGACCCCACCACCGCCGCTGCGGACGCCCACTTCGCCCGGGGCATCGAGGCCATCAAGGCCCGGGACTCCGCCGCCGCCATCACCGCGCTCTCCGCCTGCGTGCAGACCCTGCCCTCGCGCGTCGACTGTCGCTGGGAGCTGGGTTGGGCGTACTCGCTGGAGAACCGCTGGACCGAGGCCCTCGCGCAGTGGACCGAAGTGCAGAAGCTCAAGCCGGATCAACCCGACCTGGAGAGCGCTCTCGCCCAGGCCCAGGGTCAGGCCGCCCTCCAGGAGCGGCTGTCGAAGCCTCCCGAGCCCTCTCAGCGCCCTGCCCCGCCCAAGGACGCCAAGGTGCGCCTGCGCGCCACCGGAGACGTGATGCTCGGCACCACCGTGCCCGAGGGCTACCTGCCCCCGGACGGCGCCCAGAGCGTCATCGCCGCCGTGCGCGGGCTGCTGGAGGACGCGGACCTCACCTTCGTCAACCTCGAGGGCCCGCTGTGCGACGGCGGCAAGACGACCAAGTGTCGCTCCAACAAGCAGTGCTACGCCTTCCGCTCGCCCACCTCCTATGGAGAGGTGCTCAAGGAGGCCGGTGTGGACGTGGCCTCCACGGCCAACAACCACTCCGGAGACTTCGGAGAGGAGTGCCGCCGGCAGACGGAAGCCACCCTCGACAAGCTGGGCATCGCCTGGAGCGGCCCACCGGGCAGCGTGGCCACCGTGGAGCGCAACGGCCTGCGCATCGGCACCGTGGCCTTCCACACCTCACCGGGCTGCAACCACCTCAACAACCTGCCCACCGCCAAGGCGCTGGTGAGCGCGGTGGCCGCCTCGCATGACCTCGTCGTCGTCTCCTTCCACGGCGGCGCCGAGGGCGGCAAGGCGCTGCACGTGCCCCACGGCAAGGAGAAGTTCATGGGCGAGGACCGCGGAGACCTGCGCACCTTCACCCGCGCCATGGTGGACGCCGGCGCCCATGTCGTCCTCGGCCACGGCCCTCACGTCGCCCGCGCCATGGAGTTCTACAAGGGCCGCCTCATCGCCTACTCCATGGGCAACTTCGCCACCTACGGCCGCTTCAACCTCCAGGGTCCCCAGGGCCTGGGCATGGTGCTCGAGGTGGAGCTTGGCGCCGACGGCCGCTTCCTCTCCGGCCGCATCCTCCCCACGAAGCAGCAGGGCGAGGGCATCGTCGTGCCGGACCCCAATGGAGGTGTCATCTCCCTGGTGCGTCGGCTGTCGGCCGAGGACTTCCCCCAGAGCGGAGCGCAGGTGGCCGACGACGGCACCCTCACTCCACGCGGCAAGGCGGCGAAGCTTTCCTCTCAGCAGTCCGCACCCTGATTCATTGCTGCCCAAAAAGTGGGACCGGTGCCCACCGAGCGCGTGTCTGGCGGTTGCGTTACAAGGAATATCGCCGTGCCCGCCCTCCGTCTGCCGCGTCTCTCTTCGCTTCGAGCCTTTGAACACCCCGGTTATCTCCCGGTGTGGACGGGCTCCCTGGTGTCCAACATCGGCACTTGGATGGAGGCCGTTGCCCTCGGGGTGTACGTCACCGAGGTGACGGGCCGGGCCGAGTGGACCGGTGGCGTGGCGGCGCTCTCCTATCTCCCCGGCCTCGTCCTCTCTCCGCTGGGTGGGGCGCTGGCGGACCGCTTCGATCGGCGCACCTATCTGGCGCTGGGCGCCGTGGGCCAGTTGCTGCTGGCCATCCTGCTCACGGTGCTCGCCTTCACCCACCAGCTCAGCGTGCCGGTGGTGGCCATCGTCGCCTTCCTCAATGGCTGCATCGGCCAGCTCACCGGCCCCGCCTTCTCGGCGCTGCTGGCCGAGCTCGTCCCGCCCCGGGATTTGCACAGCGCCCTGAGCCTCAGCTCCGCCCAGTTCAACCTCGGGCGCGTGCTGGGCCCGCTGGCGGCCGCCGCCATGCTGGCCTCGGGCGGCATCGCCTGGACGCTGCTCATCAACGCCCTGTCCTTCCTGGCGGTGCTGGTCGCCCTGTCCCGCGTGCGCACGCAGCCCCCCAGCTCCAGCAAGCTGTCCGTGCCGGGCCTGGTGGAGGACATCGGCCGAGGCATGAAGGCGGCGCACCAGGACGCGGGCATCAGCCTGATGCTGATCAGCACCCTGGTCGTCGCGGTATTGATTGCCCCCTTCATCGGCCTGGTGCCGGTGTTCGCCATCCGCGTCTTCGGACAGGGCGCCTCGGCCACCTCCATGCTCGTCACCTGCCAGGGCGCCGGCGCGGTGCTGGCCGCGGTGGGCGGGGGCGTGCTGGTGGATGCCTTCGGCCGCAAGCGCGTGCTGGAGGGAGTGCTGCTCGCCCTGGGCCCCATCACCGCGCTCTACTGGCTCGCGCCGTCCCTGCCGCTGGCCGGCGTGGGCATCTTCCTGCTCGGCGCCGGCTACATGCTCTGCCTCACCGGCGTCCACACCACCGTCCAGTCGCGCGCGCCTCGGGAGATGCAGGCGCGCATCAGCAGCCTCTACAGCATGCTGCTCAGCGGCGGTTATGCCCTGGGCGTGTGGCTGCAGGGCGCGCTGGCCGACCGCCTGGGGGTGCGCTTCATCACCGTGTCGGCCAGCATCTTCTTCCTGGCGCTGGTGCTCAGCCTGCGCCTGCTGCGCCCGCGCATCTTCGACGCCACCGAGGCGTGAGGCCGTGGGAGAAGGTACTCCTGAACTTTTCAGGAAATAACTGATTGTCCTGATTTATTTGGCAATCAGGGAAGTACGCGGGTATTGAGCCCACGGTGGGAGTGAGCTTTCACACCGCCTGGAAGTGTGGGTCCTTCCTTCCCAAGTGGGCGGGAGGCGCGGGGCAATCTGCCCCGTGGGGCACAATGCCCCGTCCAGGCAGACCCCCCGAGGCGCTGCTCCCAGCGCGCGGGAGAGGTGGCGCAGGGTGTGCATCCGCCTTGGCCCGGGTGGGGTGTTTCCCCGCCGTGCCTCCTCCCCCTCTCCCCCGAGCTGTCGCAGGCGAAGCTCCGAGGTTCCTGGATGAAAAGCGTGCTGCTGGGGCTGGCCATGCTGGTGTTCGGTGGCGCCCTCGCCTTCGGCGGCGGGAGGACGCTCTACCGGGCCCATGCCAGCCGGAGCTGGCCCGTCGTGGAGGGCAGCGTGGTCTCCTCCGTCGTGGAGACGGTGCGCAACAAGCGCGCGGTGAGCTTCCAGCCCCATGTGCGCTACCGCTACACCGTGGACGGGGCGAGCTACACCTCCGAGAACATCTCCTTTGGAGGAGGCGCCGCGGGCGAAACCCTGGAAGAGGCCAACGCCTTCGTGCGGCGGCTGCCGGAGGGGGCCCCGGTGCAGCTGCACTACGCGCCGGGGGATGCCTCGCTGGTGTGCCTGGACTGCCAGCGGGTGTCGCTCGCCGACTATGGCGTCACCGGAGGCGGGGCGGTGCTGGTGGGGCTGGCGGTGCTGAGCCTCGTGGAGACGGCGCGCTTCGAGCTGCGCATGCGGCGCCTGGAGCACCGGGCCTCGCTGGCGGGCGGTCCTGGTCGGCGCGCCTCCTAGGGTTGGGGGTCGAGCGCCCGAGCGCAGCCCGCGGCTCCCCGTGGCCACGCCAGGCACGGGAGCCGGGCGTGTGTCCCCCGCCGCTCCGTCCCCAGCTTTCCCGTATCTCCGGCCACCGCGTCCGCCCATCCTCCAAGGCCCCGTGAAGCTCGCGCGCAAAATCACCTTCGCCCTCACCCTGCTGGCCATCCTCATCATCACCGTGCTGGAGACCTTGGAGGTCCGCCGGGAGCTGGAGCACTCGGCGCTCGACATGCGGCATGACCATCGCCTGCTGGGCCACATGGTCGCCGGCTCGCTGAGCCGGGCGTGGATGCAGCTGGGCGAGGGCGAGGCGCTGACCCGGCTGGACCAGGCCAACCGCTTCCAGGAGCAGGTGCGCATGCGCTGGGTGTGGCTCGATGGCACCCCGCGCAGCCCTCCCTCCACGCCCATCTCCACGGAGCTGCTCGACACGCTGCGCCAAGGCCAGGACGGCTCGGTGGTGGATGAGGCGACGAAGCCGGGAGTGCTGCGCTCCTACACCCCTGTCTTCATCAAGGGCCAGCTGGGCGCCATCGAAATCTCCGAGTCCCTGGCCCGGGAGCGCCAGCACGTGCAGCACACGGTGCAGAGCGCGGCCATCGGCACCCTGGCGCTGGCCATCACCTTCCTGGTGGTCGCCATGGCCATGGGGCGGAAGCTGGTGGGCTACCCGGTGCAGCGGCTGGTGGAGCTGGCCCACGCCATGGGCGAGGGGCGCCTGGAGACGCGGGTGGAGCTGCGGCAGAACGACGAGCTGGAGACGCTGGCCACGGCGATGAACCGCATGGGAGAGCTGCTGCTGCGCGCCCGGGAGACCATCGCCGCGGAGACGGCGGGGCGCCTGTCCACCCTCGAGCACCTGCGCCACGCGGACCGGCTCACCACCGTGGGCAAGCTGGCCTCGGGCGTCGCCCACGAGCTGGGCACTCCGCTCAACGTGGTGCTGGGCCGGGCGAAGATGATCTCCTCGGGTGAGGCGGAGGGCGAGGAGGTGGGCGAGAGCGCCCGCATCATCTCCCAGCAGGCGCAGCACATGACGCGCATCATCCGCCAGCTGTTGGACTTCGCGCGGCGCCGCACCCCGCAGCGGGCGCCGGAGGACCTGTCGCAGCTGGTCACCCGCACCCTGAGCCTGCTGCGCCCGCTGGCCGCCAAGAAGCGGGTGACGCTGGTGTCCGAGGTGCCCGAGTCCCTGGTGCTGGAGGTGGACGCGGGCCAGCTCCAGCAGGTGCTCACCAACCTGGTGATGAATGGCATCCAGGCGGCCGAGTACCCCGGCACCTTGAGGGTGCGCGCCCGGCCGGAGCGGGCCCTGCCGCCGACGGACGTGGGCGGGCCCGAGGCGGACTGGCTCCGGGTGGACGTGGAGGATGAGGGCAAGGGCATCCCCGCCGAAGTCATGCCCCACATCTTCGAGCCCTTCTTCACCACCAAGGACGTGGGCGAGGGCACCGGGCTGGGGCTGGCCGTCTCCTACGGGCTCGTGAGGGACCACGGGGGGTGGATCTCCGCGCGCAGCGAGCCGGAGCGAGGTACCTGCTTCTCCATCTACCTGCCGCGAGGAGGCGCCGATGCCGGGCCGCATCTTGATGGTCGAGGATGAGCGTGAGATGCGCGCGATGCTGGAGAAGGGGCTGACGCGCCGCGGCTTCGAGCCGCATGGGTACGCCACCTCGGACGAGGCGCTGGAGCGGCTGGGCACCGAGGACTTCGACGTGGTGCTCACGGACCTGCAGATGCCGGGGATGAACGGGCTGGCGCTGTGCGAGCGCATCGCCCTCAACCGCCCGGACATCCCCGTGGTGGTGGTGACGGCCTTCGGCAGTCTGGAGACGGCGGTGGCCGCCATGCGGGTGGGGGCCTACGACTTCATCACCAAGCCGGTGGACGTGGACGCGCTGGTGTTCGTGCTGGAGCGGGCGGTGCAGCACCGCGCGCTGCGTCAGGAAGTCCGGCGGCTGCGCCAGGAGCTGGGCGAGCGGGCGGGCATGGGGGAGCTGCTGGGCGAGAGCCCCTCGCTGCGGCAGGCGTACGCGCTCATCGACCGGGTGGCGGACGTGGACACCACGGTGCTGATTACGGGCGAGAGCGGCACCGGCAAGGAGGTGGCCGCGCGGGCGCTGCACACCCGGGGGCGGCGGCGCACGGGGCCCTTCGTGGCGCTCAACTGCGCGGCCATGCCCGAGCAGCTCCTGGAGAGTGAGCTGTTTGGCCATGTGAAGGGCGCTTTCACGGACGCGCGCACCCCACGCACGGGCCTGTTCGTCGAGGCTACTGGAGGCACGCTCTTCCTGGACGAGGTGGGCGAGCTGCCGCTGGCGCTCCAGCCCAAGCTCCTGCGCGCGCTGCAGGAGCGCAAGGTGCGGCCCGTGGGAGGCAACGAGGAGGTGGAGTTCGACGCGCGCATCGTCGCCGCCACCAACCGGGACTTGGAGCTGGCGGTGGCCGAGGGGCGCTTCCGGGAGGATTTGTACTACCGGCTCAACGTCATCAACATCGAGCTGCCGCCGCTGCGCGCGCGGGGAAATGACGCGCTGCTTCTATCGCAGCGCTTCATCGAGCACTTCGCCGCGCGCACGGGCAAGCGCGTGGTGGGGCTGAGCCCGGCGGCGGCCCAGCGCCTGCTCACCTATGGCTGGCCGGGCAACGTGCGCGAGCTGCAGAACTGCATCGAGCGCGCCGTGGCGCTCACCTCCTTCGAGCAGCTCACGGTGGAGGACCTGCCCGAGCGCATCCGCAACTACAGCGCCCCGCGGGTGGTGCCCGAGGTGGCGGACATGTCCGAGCTCGTCACACTCGAAGAGGTGGAGCGCCGCTACATCCAGCGGGTGCTGGAGGCCGTGGGCGGCAGCCGCACCCTGGCCGCGCGCATCCTCGGGGTGGACCGCAAGACGCTCTACCGCAAGCTAGAGCGCCGCGCCGAGGAAGACGGCCCGAAGCCCTGAGGCCGTGGCATGGGAAGTGCTCCTCGCATGCGGGCAGGCCGCCGCGATGGCTTGCCTGCTGCCCAGACAGGAGGAGCGAATGAACCCCGAAGAGACGGAGGCCGGACCCTGTCCGAAGGGACAGGGGGCAGAGTCCCGGGAACGCTGCGTCCTCGTGGCGGAGGATGATCCGGAGATGCGGCGCCTGGTGTGCCGGGCCTTGCGCCGGGCCGGCTATCGCGTTGTCGAGGTGGAGGATGGGCGCGCGCTGGTGAACGCGCTGATCCGCTGCGTGAAGGACACGCCCGAGCAGCTGCCGGATCTGATCATCAGCGACGTGCGGATGCCGGGCTGCACGGGGCTGGAGGTGCTGGCGCGCATGCGGCGCGTGGAGTGGACCACCCCCGTCATCCTCATCACCGCCTTCGGGGACATGGAGACGCACGACGAGGCGCACCGGCTCGGCGCCGCGCGGGTGCTGGACAAGCCATTCGACGTGGATGAGCTGTGCTCGGCCGCGCGCACGCTCGTGCCAACGTCCTGAGCACTGTTTGATAGGCATTGAGATGTCTGTCTTTCTCGTGCGCCGAGAGGCCTCTCCGACGGGGCGGAGTCGGAGATGACTCGCGTGTGAAGAAAGACTCGCTCTCGGGGGGCAGGCGATCGTCGTCCGGGAACGGACGTTTTCGCGGTCCCCGGAAAACACGTGTCAAACCCGACAGGTTTCGCGGCTTGAGCTTGAATTGGAGGGTGTGGTCAGGGAATTGCTCCTGAGCGCAGCGCTCACCCAGTCCTGGAGGGGGACCAGATGGGTTTCTTCAAGCGTGGCGTGGTCCTGTGGAGCGTCGTGGTGGTGCTGGCCCTCCCCTCGGTGGTCCAAGCCACGGGCTCGTTCGTGAACTGGGAGAATCCCCACGTCCACCCCCTGGAGCTGACGCCGGATGGCACGCGGCTGCTGGCCGTGAACACGGCGGACAACCGGCTGCTGGTGTTCGACCTGACGAACCTGAGCCAGGGGCCGAGGCTGGTGGCCTCCATCCCCGTGGGGCTCGAGCCGGTGTCGGTGCGGGCTCGCTCCAACACGGAGGCCTGGGTCGTCAACCACATCTCCGACAGCGTGAGCATCGTGAACCTGGCCACGCTCAACGTGGTGGCCACCATCCCCACCGACGATGAGCCCGCGGACGTCGTCTTCGCCGGTTCCCCCCGGAAGGCCTTCATCACCTGCTCCCAGGTCAACACGGTGCTGGTGGTGAACCCGGCCTGGCCCCTGGCCCCTGCCCAGCGGGTGAAGCTGCTGGGAGAGGACCCCCGGGCCCTGGCGGTGAGCCCGGACGGCGCGAAGGTGTACGCGGCCATCTTCGAGTCGGGCAACGGCAGCACGGTGCTCGGCGGCGGCAACCTGCTGACGAACCGCTTCCCGCCCAACGCCGTGAGCGACCCCAGCGGCCCCTACGGCGGCATCAACCCGCCGCCCAACGCGGGCTCGGGGTTCTACCCGCCCATCCGCCCGGGTCTTACAGCACCTCCCCCTGTGCCCCTCATCGTGAAGAAGAACGCCCAGGGCCGGTGGATGGATGACAACGCTCATGACTGGACGGCGCTCGTCAGTGGCGCGAACGCGGGAGCCTCGGGGCGTCGGGTGGGCTGGGATTTGCCTGATAGGGATTTGGCCATCATCGACGCGGCCACCCTGTCTGTCTCCTATGCCCGGGGGTTGATGAACCTGAACATGGCGCTGGCGGTTCACCCCAGCGGCGTCGTCACCGTGGTCGGCACAGATGCCACCAACGAGGTGCGCTTCGAGCCGAACGTCAACGGCCGCTTCCTGCGGGTGCGGTTGGCGGCGGTGCATCCGGCCGCGCCCTCCGTCGTGGGACGCTGGGACCTCAACCCGCACCTGAACTACGGCACGCCCACGGTGGTGCAGTCCGAGCGGGACAAGTCCATCGGAGATCCGCGCGCCATCGCCTGGAACGCGGCGGGCACGCGCGGGTTCGTGGCGGGCATGGGCTCCAACAACGTGGTGGTGGTGAGCGACACGGGCCAGCGCGTGGGGCGCGTGGAGGTCGGCGAGGGGCCCACGGGCCTGGCGGTGGACGAGGCGCGCGGCCGGCTCTACGTGCTCAACCGCTTCGCCGCCAGCGTCTCGGTGGTGGGCTTGAATGACTACCAGGAGAAGGCGCGGGTGCCCTTCTTCGATCCGACGCCCACGGTCATCAAGGTGGGCCGCAAGCACCTGTACGGCACGCATGAGACCTCGGGACTGGGTCACGTCGCGTGCGCCTCGTGCCACGTGGACGGGCGCATGGACCGGCTGGCGTGGGACCTGGGAGACCCGACGGGAGACATGCACGCATACACCGGGCAGAACACGGGCATGGGCATCCCGCCGCTGGTGGCGGGCTTCGAGCCGGCGCACCCGATGAAGGGGCCGATGGTGACGCAGACGCTGCAGGACATCATCGGCAAGGAGGCGCTGCACTGGCGCGGGGACCGCAAGGGCCTGGAGGACTTCAACCCGTCGTTCACGAAGCTCCAGGGCGATGACGCGAAGCTCTCCCTGGTGGAGATGCAGCAGTTCGAGAACTTCCTGGCCACGCTCACCTTCCCGCCCAACCCGTTCCGCAACCTGGACAACTCGCTGCCCACGAACCTGCCGCTGCCGGGACACTTCACCACGGGCCGCTTCGCGCCGGCCGGGCAGCCGCTGCCCAACGGCAACGCCGTCAACGGGCTGGCCATCTTCCGGCCTCCGCGCCTGATGGCGGGCAACGCGATCGCCTGCTCCACCTGCCACTCGCTGCCCACCGGCCTGGCCACGAACATGACCTGGAGCGGTACGCAATTCGTCCCGCTCCCTGCGGGGCCCAACGGAGAGAACCACATGGGCCTGGTGTCCTCGGACTCCAACACCAACGTGGTGCTCAAGGTGCCCCAGCTGCGCAACCTCTATGAGAAGGTGGGCATGGAGCTGACGCAGATGGAGAGCCTGGCGGGCTTTGGCTTCACCCACCACGGCGCCATGGACTCCATCGCGCGCTTCATCGCGAGCACCCCCAACTTCTTCCCAATGAGCGACCAGGAGGTGGCCGACCTGGTGGCGTTCCTGCTGGCGTTCTCCGGCTCGGAACTGCCGGCCGGCTCGGTGAGCAACCTGCTCGAGGCCCCGGGCCCGGACAGCCGGGACACGCACGCGGCGGTGGGCCGGCAGGTGACGTTGGCCTCGGCCTGGCCCTCCCCGGGGCAGAGCGCGCTGCTGAACACCTTCCTCGCGCTGGCCAACAGCGGCAAGGTGGGGCTGGTGGTGAAGGGCCGGCAGGGGGGCCACGCGCGGGGCTACACCTATCTGGGCAACGGACAGTTCCAGTCCGACCGGGCCAACGAGACGGTGAGCGCGGCGCTGCTGCGGACGTTGGGGGGTCAGGGCAGCGAGCTGACGTGGACGGTGGTTCCCAAAGGGACCGAGTGGCGCATTGGCGTGGACCAGGACCTGGATGGCACATTCGACCGGGATGAGCAGAGTCCCCTCGCCTGCGCGGAGGATGCGAGCTAGACGGTGTGTTATAAGGAAAGTGTGGGGCGGCGATGGACGCCGCCCGAGCGAACTCCCGGAGGCTTCCATGCACGCCCCCAGTGATCTTGCCGCGGTGGAAGTCGTGTTCGCCCAGAGGGCGCGCGCCGCCTGGTAGGTCCGGAAGGTCCCTGACAGAGCGGTGTCGTCGTCGGCTGGGCGCCCTGAGCAATCCGTGCGCCGCAAGGCACAGCTGTGTCTGGAGTCTTCCCAGTGTTCCTCGAGTCCCTTGGCTGGGGTCCATCCCACGCCCACGCGTTTTCCGTTCTCCTCTCGCAGTCTTCTCTTCCCCTCGTTCCTGGGCGCGTGGTGCGCCAGGAGCGCGGGCTGCTGACCGTCCAGACGTCCGAGCGGGTGTGCCTCGCGCGCCCCACGGGACGGCTGCTCCACCACGCGCTGAGCGCCGAGGCGCTGCCCACCATCGGTGACTGGGTGGCGCTGATGGTGCCCTCGGGAGAGGGCGAGGCCCTGCTCCACGAAGTCCTCCCCCGCCAGAGCGTGCTGATGCGACGCGAGGCGGGCAGCGAGCGCGAGGGCCAGGTCATCGCCGCCAACCTGGATGTGGTGTTCCTGGTGGCGGGGCTGGATGGCAACTTCAACCCCCGCCGCATCGAACGGGCGCTCACGGTGGCATGGAACAGCGGCGCGGCACCGGTGGTGGTGCTGAGCAAGGCGGACCTCCAGCCCGAGGTGTCCGAGCGCGTGGAAGAAGTCGAGGCGCTGGCGCCGGGTGTACCGGTGCTGGCGCTGAGCGCGCGGACGGGCGAGGGCCTCGAGGCGCTGAAGGCAGAGCTCCCGGCGGGAAAAACGGGCGTGCTGCTGGGCTCCTCAGGGGTGGGCAAGTCAACGCTGGTCAACCAACTGCTGGGCGCGGAGCGACTGGCCACGCAGGAGGTACGGCCGGAGGATGACAAGGGCCGCCACACGACGACGCACCGCGAGCTCTTCGTGCTGCCGCATGGAGGGCTGCTCATCGATGGGCCGGGGATGCGCGAGCTGGGGTTGTGGGGAGACGAGGAGGGCCTGGAGCATGCCTTCTCGGACGTGGTGGAGCTGGCGGAGGGCTGCCGCTTCCGGGACTGCGGACACCAGCGTGAGCCGGGGTGCGCGGTGAGAGGGGCGGTGGAGGCCGGAGCGCTGACGCCGGAGCGGCTGGAGAGCTTCGACAAGCTGCGGCGAGAGCAGGCCTACCACGCGCGCCAGGCGAGCCCCCTGGCCCAGCGCGAGCAGCGGCGCCACGAGCGCACTCAGACCCTGGCGGGCTGGGAGTATTCGCGTGCCAAGCGCCGAGGCAACTGACGGCGGCTGAGCGCCGAGGCTGCTCCGCGGGCGGCGGAGCAGCTTCTCTCAGCACCTGCATTGACACTGCCGCGTCTTCGCCGTCTGGGCGTTGAGCGCCTTCTCGGCTCCCAAGGCTCAGCTGTCGTTGAACCGGAACGTGAGCCGACCATTCTCGCAGTCCTCGTGCTCCAACTCGAGGACACAGCCCGCGTCGATGTCTTCCAGGAACCCGGCCTCGGCGGCGCGGGGCGTCGTGGTGGATCCGGCGAGGTCCCCTCTTTTGAGTCACCGCGCCAACCGGAGCTTGCCGATGATGAGTTACCCCAGGGACTGAGCCCCGTCCCTTACCTCCGTCTCGCGTTCTTCAGCTCCGCCTCCGCGCGGCGGGCTACGCCCTCATGGATCTGATCGAGCTGGATACGCGTGAACAGGTGGCCTTGGAGCACCACCGCCTCGATCTCCAGTGTGTTCCGGATGTCCTCCAGCGGGTTGCCCCGCAGGAGCACCATGTCCGCCACCTTGTTCTTCTCGAGGGTGCCTTGAATCCCCTCTTTCCCCAGGAAGCGCGCTGGCTCCATCGTGGCCGCCTGGAGCGCCTGCAGGGGGGTGAGCCCCACGGCGACCAGATGCTCCAACTCGTAGTGGAGGCTCAGCCCCGGGTAGAGCGGGTACAGCGGTGTGTCCGTCCCCGTCATGACGGGCACGCCCGCATTCACCATCTCCTTCAGCCGCGCGGTGTAGTACTGCCAGTTGCGCTTGAGCATCTCCATGTACGGTTTGGGAAGCGTGGTCGAGTCGAAGCGCCCCCAACTCCAGTAGCGCTCGATGTAGTAGGGCAGGAAGCGGCGCTCGGCGATCTGGCGCTCCTGGGTGGTGGGTATCGCGAAGGCGCTGAGCGTGGGGACCAGCCTGGTGTGCGACCGCGCCAGTTGCTCGTAGAGCGCCGCGCACCTCTTCTCGTCATAAGTCTCCATCGCCAGATCAGCGATCTCGATCAGGGCATCATACACCGTCTCGCCGTCTTTGAGCGGGGAACTCAGGAGCGTGCGCACAGCCCCCTCTCGGCGGGAGCACGCGATCGCGAGCGTGAACACGTCCCCCATGTGCTCGATGCTGCGCTGGCCCTCCTTGGCCACCTCCGCGAACGGCATATCCAAGGGGACATGGCCTACCCAGGGTATGTCATTACGCCGGCACTCATCGACAATGGCGCGGTAGATGTTGCGCGGGACAAACGAGTACACCTTCACGAAGTCGAAGCCTTCCTCCTTGATCTTGCGAACCATCCGACGCGCCTGCTTCGGGCCGCTGACCAGCCGGATGTGCTTCCCGGCCACCCCGTTGGGACCATCCACCATGGCGCCCACCACCATGGTCGGGCTGAGGATGAGCCCTGCATTCGCGCGGCGCTTGAGATCGACCGTGTAGGTGCCCCAGCCGCCCATGTCACGCACGCCTGTGACACCGCTGGCGACGAAGAGGGCCAACGTGTCCTCCACGCTCGGTAGCTCCTTCTCGCCCGGCTGCCAGAAGAAGGAGTACGTAGTATGCACGTGCATGTCCCAGAGCCCGGGGATGAGGAACTTCCCCCGTCCATCCACGACCATGACGCCAGCGAGGGAGGGGGCCCCCTGGCTCGGGGTGATGTCCGTGATCTGATTCCCCTCCACGAGCACCGTCATGTCCGGACGTGGAGGACCCCCGGTCACATCGATGACCGTCACATGGGTGATGGCCAGCGCCGGCCTCTTCTGAGGACGGGGCCACTCGATCGGCCTCTGGAGCTCCGCCTGGTAGTCCGGGAACCGCTGCGTGGGCGGCGAGAGCTCGCGAGGTGAGCGCTGGAACCTGTCGTCGAACAGCACCTGTAAGAGGGGCCGGATCCGACCGGGCCCCGGTGGAGGCGAGGGTTCGGAGTGGGCACAGGCCGTGCCTAGGAGACACACGAGCCAGAACAGCCACCGTCTCATGAGATTGCCTCGGGCCACAGCAGCGGCGTCATCAGTCACCTTGTCCTCGCATCGACGCCTCTACCACCCGGCGTGCGTCCGATCAGCGTACAAAAGGGTTTTGCCGTGGGCTCTATCCCCGGAGGCAAACGCGAGCCGGCCTCTCCTGAGGGTTCCGCTCGCGGGTTCCCGCCAGCGGCGTCGGCCCACGCGAGCGGCATGGTCGGCGCGGGGGCGCTTCGAGAGGCGCTCAACGCTTCCGAAGTCGAGGCGGTGCGTCCGTCGAAGAGCAACTCGCGGGCTACGACGCCTATATCTGGGCCATCGGCATCAGCTCCGCGGGACTCGACGAAGCGGCCTGCGCCCGGGTGACGGAGGAGCTCACGCTGGTCTGGGCGCGCGCGCTGCTGCGGCTCAACCCGAACCTGTCGTTCTGCTACTGCTCCGCCGGCGGCGCTGGCGGCCCGGGTTCGCTTCATGCCGTTTCTCCTCACCACCTCCGAGAATCTCGGCCGCGCCATGCTGCGCGTCGTCCAGGGGCGCGCGGACCGATTCATCCTCGAGTCGACCGACATCAACCGGGTGGGCGCGTGACGATGACTCGCTCACGGCGCCGCGTGAAGCTCGGCGGCGTCGGGCTGGTGCTCGCCATGCTCATGGGCGCCTGGCACTTCGGGGTCTTCGAGCGTGTCGGCGACCCGAGTGCCTTGGCGCGCTCGCTCCTCGAGATGGGCGCGTGGGGGTACCTCGCGTTCATCATCGCGTACACGGTATTGCGCTCGCCCGTGCCTGGGAGCGCCGTCGCCTCCGTGCCTCGTATTGGGGCGATGTGCGCGCCCCATGGCCGAACAGCTGGGACCGCCAGGAGGACGGGCGAGGCCGGATGGTATCATGCCGCACTGAGATGAACGCGAAGCCTCCGCACACCCGCAGCCGTGCGCCGCCTATGAAGCTCTGGCTGTTGATGGGAGGCCTCGCGTTGGGGGGGCTGTTGACCGCGTCGCTCCTGCTCGAGGCACTGTTTCGCCGGGAGAACGAGCCCTCGGTCACCACGATGCGACGGGAGCTCACCGACAACGTGGAGTTCTTCTGCGAGCAGCAAGGCCTGCTCGCCGCGGATCCGTGGTTCCACGAGCTACGAACCTGGGGGGATGCGGGCCCGCTCCTGAACGCGTGGGTGGGGTGGGAGCAAGGCCAGCGGGAGATGCCGAAAGACTCCCCTCTCGTCATCCCCGCCCACCTGCCGCAGCCCCGTGTGGCCTTCCAGGACTGGCTCACCTCGTCGGTCGAGGTCTCCTCGCTGGACTTCCGCTGGATGGAGCAACTCCACGCGTACGACCACTGGGACGTCTTGAAGAACACGCCCCTCCCGCCGAGAGAGCCCCTCGACTGGATCGTGACACCGATGCCGGACTTCGGCTCCTTGCGGCGCTGGTCTCAGTTTCGGCTCCTTCATGGCTTGAGGACGGGGCAGCCGCTCCAGGCGGCCCGGGACGTGCGCCACCTGGCGTGGCTCATGTTCCGCACGGACACGGTGCGCGGTGCCCTGGATGCGGGCAGCCTGCTCCGGCTGGAGCACGAGGCCTTTGCGGCGACGAAGGAGCCCCCACCCGAGTGGAAGCCCATGAGCCCTGAGCAGGTGAAGCGAATGGAGGCACTCCTGATCAGCAGCATCGCGTTCTCGAGCATCGCCGCGCCGGTGGAGGTGGCCCGGAAGGCCCGGCGCTGTGGCGAGCCGGTCGTGACTCGCTGCGCTGCCTTGGGCGAAGCCGCCTCCTTCGCGAGGTACATGAAGCCGCTCGCGCAGGACGCGTACGCCGAGGGCTACACGGTCCTCGAGGAGGACATCGAGGCCTTCCCGTGCCCCGTCTCCACCGTGCGCATGCTCTGGGAACGAGGCGTGACGATCGAAGAGCTCGAGCCGGGAAGTGGACGGGGGATATCCGACCTCCCGAGTTGGATGCGCAAGCTTTCCTGGGGGCTTGTGGACGCCCACCTCTCCTCCATCGTTATCCCGAGGGCCACGCCATCGATCAGGAAGCTCGAGGACCTTCGCAAGAAACACCCATGACCGCCCAGGAGCAGACGCGAGCCTGTGAGCTTCCCAGGCTGGAGCGGTGGGGCGACATTGCCAGTCCACAGTGGGCTCGCTATGGATGAGAGACCCCCTCGTGTGGCGGACCACCCCCATTCAGCGGAGTCGACTGTGAGCCTTGAAGCCTGGTCCTGAGCCATAACGACGTCAACCCGACGAACCTCGTCTACGACGGTGAGAAGCTGCTGCTGCTCGACTGGGAGACCGCCGGGAAGAATGCCCCCTTTACGAGGGTGAGCCGGTCTTCAGCCTGCCCGCTCGTTTTACCTACAGGCGCCGGCTGGTGGCGGTTCAGTGCGGCGCGACCTGCCTGCACCTTGCTCGAAAGAGCGGACACGCGGGTGCTACCGGAGGGGAGACGCTCGAGTCGACGCTCTCGCTCGGGGATTTCTATCAGCAGATGCGGACTGGCGCTCTGAACCTTGCCACGGCGGAGGGGCAATTCCATCCCCGGTGGAGGGTAGGCAGGCGCGCACGCTCTCGGCGAGTCACGGGTGGTCCAAGGGCTTCGCGTCGAATGCGGTCGCGCGGGCGATCGCCTCTGTCCGGTCGACGTCGGCGGCGATGAACGCCAGCTTGGCGCGGATCAGGTCGACTGCGTCGCCTCCGAGAGGCAGCCGGAGCGGGAGCTCATTGTCCGGCTGCGCGACGACCTCGACGATGGCGCGGGCGGCCTTCGCCGGATCGCCGGCCTGCTCACCGTTCATCTGCGTCACCCAGCTCCGCAGCTGCCCGACCGTCGTGCCATATGCGTCCATGGCGGGCATGCGCCTGAACGCCGTGCCGAACAGGGCGGTGCGGAACGTTCCAGGCTCGACCACCAGCACGCGGATCCCCAGCGGTTTCACCTCCAGCGCGAGACACTCGGAGAGCCCCTCGAGCGCGTGCTTCGCCGCGCAGTAGGCGCCGAAGCCCGGTGCGGTCGTGAGTCCCGCGACGCTGGTGATCTGGACGATCGTTCCGCTCGAGCGCGCGCGCATGTGTGGGAGGACCTCCCGGGTGGTCGCGACCGCGGCGAAGAACATCAGGTCCATCGTCGCGCGCAGCGCGTCGTCACCCGTCTCCTCCACCGCGCCGAGAATGCTGAAGCCGGCGTTGTTGACCAGGACGTCGATACGACCGAAGCGGGAGATGGCGCTCGCGACAGCGGCGCGCACCTGCTCGGGGCGCGTCACGTCGAGTTCGGCGAGGTGCAGGCGATCGGGGGACGTCGCGGCGAGCTCGGCGAGCGCCTCGGGTCGGCGCGCGGTGGCGACGACTTGGTCGCCGCGGCGCAGCGCCTCCTCGACGACGGCACGGCCGAAGCCCGAGGACGAGCCGGTGACGAACCAGACCTTGGACGAAGCAGGAATGCTGTGGGTGCTCATGGCGGACTCCTTCGGGGGTGAGTTCCAGGAGAAACTAGGGGGCTCGGGTCTGCCGAGGTAGCGGTGGAATTGCGATGAGCTTTTAAGCGCTGCTAAAAAGTCCGGCGCATGCTGGATGAGCTCTCGGGCCTGACCGCGCTGGTGGCGGTAGCGAACAAGCGCAGCTTCACGGCTGCCGCGGCGCAGTTACACGTGACCCCTTCGGCGATCAGCCAGAGCGTCAGGGCACTGGAGGAGCGTGTCGGCGTGCGCCTGCTCCAGCGCACGACGAGAAGCGTGGGCCTGACCGAAGCCGGCGAGCGCTTCCTTGCGCAGCTCCGGCCCGCGATGGAGGGTGTCCACGCGGCGTTCGAGTCTCTCGACGCGGTCCGCGGGCGGCCGGCGGGCACGTTGCGGCTCAGCATCCCGCGGCTGGCGAGCACGCCGGTGCTCGAGCCGATCCTGGCGGAGTTCCTCGCCGCGTACCCGGAGATTCGGCTCGACGTCACGGTCGACGACCGCCTCACCAGCATCGTCGAGCAAGGCTTCGACGCGGGGATCCGCTTGGGCGAGATGCTCGACAAGGACGTGGTGGCGGTGCGCGTCACCGAAGACATGCGGATGGCGGTGGTCGGCTCGCCCGCGTACTTCGCGGCGCGTGGGAAGCCGAGGCACCCGAGGGAGCTGCACGCGCACGACTGCATCAACTACCGGAACACCACGAGCGGCGCGCTCGCCCGGTGGGAGTTCTCAGACAAGGGGCGCGACATCACCCTCGCCGTCGACGGACGGCTGAGCACCAACGACAACGCGCTGATGCTCCGCGCGGCGCTCGACGGCGTCGGCCTCGCCCTCCTGATGGAGAACTCGGTCGCGGAGGCGCTGGCCAGCAAGCGCCTCATCCGTGTCCTCGCCAGCTACTGCCCGACCTTTCCCGGCCTGTTCCTCTACTACCCGAGCCGGACGCAGCTCGCGCCCAAGCTCCGCGCGTTGGTCGACTTCCTGCGCGCGCGGCGGAGAGGCGGGCCTGAGTAGACGCGGCCAGGCTGGCGACGAGGAAAATCATGATGAACAGCCTGGCCATGGCTCGTGCCTTTCACGTCACGCGACGCGAGCATGCCTCCCTCTCACCACCTCAAGCGCTGCGCCGGGCGGACCCGGTGCGCGTGCACCAAGCAGCCACCCGAGCTGGAATCCCAGGTGCTGGCAGTGATCTGTGCGGTAGGCGACCCCGGACACGAGCTGCTGTCCCACCTTCATGTGTTGCTGGATGGGCTGGACGCGATGCTGGTTTCCGCCCAGGCCGCCCTCCCATCAGGGCGCGGCAAGAGCCTGGGCTGGGCCTGTGGGGTGTCTTGAGCGCCTCAACACCCCGCGGCCTGGGGTGGCTCTCGCGCCGGGGCTAGCCGCGCACCTGCAGTGGCCAGGCCCAGGTGCTTCAAATCGCGAGCACCCCTCGTGCTCCCTTCACGTACGCCAACACCCTTAAGCCTGCCTCCGCACCTAGCAACCCGCTGCACTCAAGCGCTCTCCCTCTGATTGGGACCAAATCGGTTCTTGGCGGACCCACGCTGGACCAAATCCGGAGCGCATAGGCGCCTCCAAGTGGCGTCACCCCTTGAGCCAGCGCATCAATGCTCGCACCCTGGGCACGTGTTGCTTCGCGCGATGGACCACCATCCAGAGGTCTCGCGAGGGGATGCGCTCGCCGCCCCTCACGCCGATCCGCTGCGGAGCCACCTCCACGACATCATCGAGCCGCTCGGCGAGACCTCGGGGCAGGAGGGCCACGCCCAGGCCGGCTTTGACCGCGAGCCCGAGAGACTCGACATCCTCGACGAGCAGTCGAGCGGGGCGGGTGGCGAAGGCGCGTTCGGCGTAGCGCTGCTCGGCGATGCCCGCCAGTGAGCCTGTCAGGCCCATCCACGGAACCCCGGGGTGGAGCTCGAGCGAAGAGGCCGCGAAGAACGCGT
This sequence comes from Hyalangium ruber, assembly GCF_034259325.1. Lineage (NCBI taxonomy): Bacteria > Pseudomonadati > Myxococcota > Myxococcia > Myxococcales > Archangiaceae > Hyalangium > Hyalangium rubrum. The sequence continues at coordinate 63,205 of NZ_JAXIVS010000029.1, forward strand.
AGGACACCGAGAACACCTTCCGTGCGACGAGCTCGCCACGCTCGGGGCGGAACATCCGGAGCGCCACGTCGGCGTCGCCGGCGGCGAGGCTGCTGACCCGGTTTTCCGCCAGGATGCGCAGGCGCAGGTGGGGATAGGCCCGGTAGAACTCCGGCAGGCGGGGGGCCAGTTCCCAACGCACCATCTCGCCAACGGTGGTCAGTGTGACCTCACCGCTGAGCTCCGACGTGTCTTCCAGTGCGGACCGTGCCGCCAACGCGGCATCCACCATGGGCCGCACCGCCGCCAGCAACGAAGCCCCACGCTCCGTCAGTCGCTGCGGGGCCTCGCGCAGCAGCAACGGAGAATCGGCGCACGCTTCCAGCCGGGTCAGGTGTCTGCTGATGGTCGACTGGCTCACGCCCAGTGCCTTCGATGCGGCCGTCAGGCTCCTGAGGCGAGCCACCGCCTCGAACGTGCGTAACAGCTCCCAATCCATCCAAACCTCCATCCCAAAACGGATGACTGGCTTCCATTTCTAGCGGTTCCCATCCATTCGAGCGGTCTTTATTACCTGCCCACGGCCTGAGGACCGGTTGATGAAGGACACCATGAAAATCTCGAACCTGTTGCGCAACACCGCTATCGCCACCAGCGCCATCCTGCTGGCCGCTTGCAGCACTCCCGGCGCTAGCGTCAGTCAAAACAATGCGGCAACCGCCAGCGAACAGACCGTCAAGCTCCAGCAGATCCGCAGTAAGACCTCGCCGTGCCCCGTCGTGACGGGTTCTCCTTCTTGTGAGACCACCTGCGGCCACACACCAGGAGGTGGTCCGTGGAGTTGGAGAAGGAATTGGAGCAGTTCCGTCAGGAGGCGCAGCGG
>NZ_JAXIVS010000030.1 GCF_034259325.1 Hyalangium ruber
AACACGGAAGTTAAGCCCTCCAGAGCCGATGGTACTCCGCGGGAAACCGCGTGGGAGAGTAGGTCGCTGCCGGATTTTTTTCTTGCGCCCCTGGCGCCCTTCATTGGGCCCCAGGGGCGTTTTTTTTGCCCTTGTTTCGCGCTGTGGGCGCGCGTGCAGCGCGCCGGTGCTATCGGGAGGCAGGTAGCCAGGCCCCAGAACGCATCCAAGTCGCTGGATTCTCTGGGTAATTTGGGCGTGAACCGTCGTTTGACGGACGGTCCGTGCTCCGTCTAGAGTCCGTAGGTTCCCGCCCGGCATACAAGCGCCTCCCGCAGCTATCGTCCCTGTGCCCGGGCCGGGACGACTCCACGAGATGAAGCGGCCCACCACATTCGGGAAGTACCTGCTCCTCGAGCGCATCAACGTCGGCGGCATGGCCGAGGTGTTCATCGCCAAGGCCTTCGGTGTCGAGGGCTTCGAGCGCTTCCTCGCCATCAAGAAGATCCTCCCGACGATGGCCGAGGACCAGGAGTTCATCACGATGTTCATCGACGAGGCGCGGATCAGCGTTCAGCTGAACCACGCCAACGTCGTGCATATCCACGAGCTCGGGAAGTACGACGAGACCTACTTCATCGCGATGGAGTACGTCGCCGGTCGCGACCTGCGCACCATCCTGGAGCGCTACCGGCGTCGCAAGGAGATCATGCCGACCGCTCAGGCGGTCTTCGTCGCCTCGAAGATGTGCGAAGGCCTCGACTACGCGCACCGCAAGAAGGACGCGCGCGGTCAGGACCTGGGCATCATCCACCGCGACGTGTCTCCGCAGAACATCCTCGTCTCGTACGAAGGCGAGGTGAAGATCATCGACTTCGGCATCGCCAAGGCGGCCAATCGCTCGCAGAAGACGCAGGCCGGAATCCTCAAGGGCAAGTTCGGGTACATGAGCCCCGAGCAGGTCCGCGGCATGCCGATCGATCGCCGCAGCGACATCTTCGCCGTCGGCGTCATCCTCTACGAGATGCTCACCGGCGAGAAGCTGTTCGTTGGTGAGTCGGACTTCTCCACGCTGGAGAAGGTACGCAACGCCGAGGTGCCGCTGCCCCGCCAGTTCAACCCAAACGTCCCGGCGGGACTCGAGAAGGTCGTCCTCAAGGCGCTCGCGCGCGAGCCGGAGGACCGCTACCAGTGGGCCTCCGACCTGCAGGAGGACTTGATGCGCTTCCTCCTCGCGGGGGATGCCATCTACTCTGGCAAGCACCTGTCTTCCTTCATGAAGGAGGCCTTCGCGGAGGACATGCTGCGCGAGGCCGAGAAGATGGAGCGCTATGCCGGCATCGAGAAGCCGGATCAGCTCGAGACCTCGAATGTGACCTCGACGCCGGTTCCTCGGCCGCGCAAGTCGTCCACGGTGACGCCCGTGGGGCCGCAGCCTCCGCCTCCCGTGGTGCGCGCTAGCTCTTCCACCCACCATCCCTCTCCTCCGCCGCTCGTTCCGCCTCCCACGGCCGAGGAGCTTGCCGAGATGGATGGGGCCGGGGACAAGACCCAGATCGTCGACTCCTCCCTCGCCCTCAATGGAGAGGGTAGCGGTGGCGTGCTCTTCGACGACAGCCAGACGGGCGAGAGCGCCAATCCGCTCGACGACCGCAACACCGGCCAGACGGAAAACCCGCTCGACGACAGTCGCACGGATGGTGGGGCTGCCAATCCCTTTACCAGTAGTGAATCCACCATGGCGGCGCCCCGGCCTACCGGGTCCGTTCCCGCCGTGCGCAAGCCCAAGAGCACGTCCAAGGCGCAGGTCGTCATCGGTGACGGCGATCAGGGCAACTACGCGGGCGCGACCATGATTGGTCCGGCGCCCACTTCCCGGCGCGACGGCAGATCCTCGGAAGAAGAGGTCGACCCCGACGCGGAGACCCTCGATCCGAGTTCGAGGCCGGTGCGTCCCGCCAAGGCGCGCCCGCAGAAGGTGGTCGAGGAAGAAGAAGAGGAGCACGACGAAGAGACGGACGCGGAGCCCGAGGAGCCCAGCAAGCCTCCCGTGGCCGCGGGCCGCAAGCAGCCCGCCGTGGCCGCCAAGCCTGGCAAGGCGGCGAAGCCCGTGCCCAGCGGGCCGCGCAAGCCGATCAATCCCAAGGTCTTCATCATCGGCGGCGCCGCCGTGCTGCTGCTTGGCGTGATTGGCATCGTCGTGGCCGTCGCCGGAGGCTCCAGCACGGGCGACGTCATGTTCACGGTGGATCCGCCCACCGCCAAGGCGCAGATCCGCATCAACGGCAAGCCCGTCGAGCCCAACACCGTCGTCAAGCTCGAGCCTGGCACGCACAAGGTCGTCGTCGGCGCTCCCGGCTTCAAGATGCGCGATGACGTGACCGTGAACGTCACCGCCGGGCAGAAGCCTCAGCCCGTGGCCCTGAAGCTGCAGCCCGAAGGCGAGGCCCCGTCCAAGGATCCTGGTGAGACCCCCTCCAAGGATCCTTCCACGGCTCCCGAGCCGGTGGCCAAGAAGCCGGACGAGGGGACGGAGCCGGCCAAGCCGGTCGAGACTCAGCCCCCCGAGCCGACGAAGCCTCCCGAGCCCGAGAAGCCGAAGACGTTCGTGGCCGTCTTCCGAGGCGAGACGGGGGCGGAGATCCAGGTGGATGGCAAGGCCGCGGGGCAGACGCCCAACGCGAAGCTCGCGAACCTGTCCATCGGGAGGACCTACAAGTTCGTGGCTCGCAAGGCGGGATACAAGGCCTTCGCCGGGGAGTTCAAGTCCGAGGGTGACTCCGAGGTCGAGGTGGAGTTCTCGCTGGAGAAGGAGGCCGCCAAGCCTCCTCCCGAACCGGTCAAACCTCCGCCTCAGCCCCAGCCCGACAAGCCCAAGCCCGTCGTGCAGAAGGACCCGCCCAAGCCCGCCAGCAAGGCCATGGGCAAGCTGGCCGCCAGCACCAAGCCCGCTGGCGCGCAGATCTGGGTCGACGGCAAGTACACCGGCCGCGATACGCCGGTGGCGATCGGCAACCCGCTCCTCCTGCCCGTGGGGGCCCGCAAAGTCGTCTTCAAGCTCAACGGCAAGCAGACCAAGCCCCAGAGCGTCACCATTACCGAGGCGGACGTCGCCAAGCTGATTGGCGTGCCCATCGAGTGACCGGGCATTCGACGCCCCTTCCGATTGTTCGAGGAAGGGGCCACCGCATCGGGGATGATCTCGCTGACGGAGCTTCACGATAAGGTGACGCGCCATGCAAACGAAGCCCACCCGCAGCCCGCCCGATACCGGCCCTGCGCAGCAGCCCATTTCCTATCCCACCCGCCGGGAGTTCCTGGAGCCTGACTGGCGCCGCATCCCCGGCTACAAGGATGTGTCCGCCGCCGACTGGGAGAGCTCCGTCTGGCAGCGCAAGCACACCGTCAAGAACCTGCGCGAGCTGAAGGCCACGCTGGGTTCGCTCCTGCCGGATGACCTCGCCGAGAGCATCGATCGCGACCAGAAGGAGCGGGCGACCATGTCGCTGCTGCTCCCGCCGCAGATGCTCAACACCATGAACCTCGAGGACCTGTGGCGCGACCCCGTGCGGCGCTACATGCTCCCCGCGTTCGATGACCGGCGCACCGACTGGCCCAATCACCCCAAGGCCAGCCGCGACAGCCTCCACGAGGCCGAGATGTGGGTCGTCGAGGGCCTCACCCACCGCTACCCCACCAAGGTGCTGGCGGAGATGCTGCCCACGTGCCCCCAGTACTGTGGCCACTGCACCCGCATGGACCTGGTCGGCAATGACGTGCCCCAGGTGCAGAAGCACAAGTTCTCCGTCGGGCCCAAGGAGCGCTACGAGAAGATGCTGGAGTACCTGCGCGCCACGCCCACCGTGCGTGACGTGGTGGTCTCAGGCGGCGACATCGCCAACCTGCCCATCCAGCAGCTCGAGCCGTTCGTCAGCTCCCTGATGGACATCCCCAACATCCGGGACATCCGTCTGGCCAGCAAGGGCCTGATGGCCATTCCCCAGCACTTCCTCCAGGACCAGGTCCTCCAGGGGCTGGATAGGCTGGCCAAGAAGGCCATCGAGCGCGGCGTGGACCTGGCGCTCCATACCCACGTCAACCATGCTCAGCAGCTCACGCCGCTCGTCGGCAAGGCCGCCCGCAAGCTGCTCGACATGGGCTTCCGCGATGTGCGCAACCAGGGTGTGCTCCTGCGCGGCGTGAACGACAGCGCCCCCGCGCTGCTGGACCTGTGCTTCACCCTGCTCGATCACGCCAAGATCCTGCCGTACTACTTCTACATGTGCGACATGATCCCCAACTCGGAGCACTGGCGCCTGTCCGTCTCCCAGGCCCAGAAGCTCCAGCACGACATCATGGGCTACATGCCCGGCTTCGCCACGCCGCGCATCGTCTGTGACGTGCCCTTCGTCGGCAAGCGCTGGGTCCACCAGGTCGCCGAGTACGACCACGAGCGCGGCATCTCGTACTGGACCAAGAACTACCGCACCGCCATCGAGTGGAACGACGCCGAGGCGCTCGACCGCAAGTACGAGTACTACGATCCCATCGACACGCTGCCCGAGTCCGGCCAGGCGTGGTGGCGGGAGCAGCTCAAGGCGGCGTGATGGATTCGTCGGAGGGGCGCCGTCGCCTGTTTCCCGAGGCGACGGACGCGGAGTGGGGTGACTGGCGCTGGCAGCAGCGCCATGCCGTCCGTGGGCTCGCGCAGCTCGAGCGGTATGTGTCCCTTACGCCGGATGAGCGCGCCGGCGTGCAGGAGACCGCCGCGCTGTTCCGCATCGGGATCAGCCCGTACTACCTGTCGCTCATCGATCCCGCGCACCCGTTCTGTCCCGTGCGGATGCAGTCCATCCCCGTGCGGGCCGAGGCGCGCGTTCGCCCGGGCGAGCTGGCCGACCCGCTCGGCGAGGACAAGACGCGGCCCGAGGAGGCCATCGTCCACAAGTACCCGGACCGGGTGCTGTTCCTCGCCATCGACACGTGCTCCGTCTACTGCCGGCACTGCACCCGCCGCCGCATCACCAAGGGCGGGGAGGCGGAGCTGAGCAAGGAGCAGATGCGCCGCGGCATCGAGTACATCCGCAACCACCCCGAGGTGCGCGATGTGCTCATTTCCGGTGGCGATCCGTTCCTCTTGAGCGACACGCGCTTGGAGGAGTTGCTGGCGCCGCTCCATGAGATTCCCCACGTGGAGATGATTCGCATCGGCACTCGCGTGCCGGTGTGTCTGCCCATGCGCGTCACCGATGAGCTGGCGCGCATGCTGCGGCGCTATGCGCCCGTCTATGTGGTGACCCACTTCAACCACCCCAAGGAAATCACCCCCGAGGCGCGGGCGGCCTGTGAGCGCCTGGTGGACCATGGCGTCCCCGTGGAGAACCAGGCCGTGCTCATGCGCCGGCTCAACTCGGACGCGCGCATCATCAAGGAGCTGTCCCACGCCCTGCTGCGCATCCGCGTGCGGCCGTACTACCTCCACCAGATGGATGTCGCCGAGGGCTGCGAGCACCTGCGTACCCCCATCGCCAAGGGCATGGAGATCCTTCAGCAGCTTCGCGGGCACACCACCGGGCTCGCCGTGCCCCACCTCGCCGTGGACCTGCCCGGTGGCGGCGGCAAGGTGACGCTCCAGCCCGACTATGTGGTGGAGCGCGGCGAGCGCGAGACGATCTTCCGCAACTTCAAGGGCCAGCAGTACGCCTACCCCGAGCCCGAGGAGACCGACTGCTCGTGCCCCTATGACGAGGTGTGGCGGACCCGGGCTCGCTGAGGCTCGGGCTCTCGCTACTCCGCGGGGACGTCGCCGGCTCCGGCAGGGGCGCTCTCCGTGGCGCCTTCCGCCGTGCCCTCCGCGCCCGTCTCTCCCGGCGGCAGGCCTTGCTCCACCACCGAGGCCGCGTCCTCCGAGGCCTCCAGCTCCACCGGGTTCTCGTCGCTGATTCCCTGCTGGATGGGGACTTCCTCGGGGAGTTCCTTCTCCGCCTTCTTCTTCTGCTCCGCCTCCCGGGCCGCCTTCTCCTTGGCCTCCAAGGCCTTCTCCGCCCGCGCGACCGCCTCGGTCTCTTCCCGCCCCATCCGGGCCACGTGGCGCGAGTACTCCTTGTCCGAGACGCCGTGCTTCTCCATCACCTTCTGTCCCGCCTGCTGCTGCTCCTGGATGACCTGGCGGCGCTCGTCGGTGCTCATCTCCGAGGACTTACGATTGCCGTAGGCCTCGTTCACCTTGTCCTTCGCCTTCTGCTCGTCCCGGCGAATGGCGGCGATCTTCTCGGGCGTGAGCTCCTGCTCCTCCGCCTCCTGCGCCAGGGCGAGCCCCGGTACGGTGAGCCAGGAGGCGAGCAGCAGCACGGACGTTCGGCGGGACATGACGGCTCCTCGAGGGTTACCCCAATCTAGGAGGCCCAGGGTGGCTCGGGCAATCCGCACGTTGGCCGGCCTCCAGGCACTCAGCCGTTCCGGCACCGCTCACAGCCTCCGTTGGCCTGTGCGCACTGCTCCCGCGCCTGGACACAGCGCGGCGGCAGGTCCGTCCGGTCCGGGTGGGCTTCCACCAGGGCACACAGCTCCTCCGTGACCGCGCAGGTCTGGGTCGCCACCTCGCACCGGGCTGGGCAATTCAGCTCCTCGGACTGCTCCTGGAGCCGCAGTTCCTCCAGCCGGGCCGCCGCGGCGTCGATCTCGGAGTCGTCGGTGCCAGCCACCCGGTCCACGTTCTTCGGACAGCCGGCGAGGACCAGGGCCAACAGGGCAAGGCAGGGTACGCGCATGCTCCTCCCTTATGCGCCGCCCGGCCGCCGCGTCCAGCGCGCTCAACGCTCGGTGGGCACGTGGCGGGGAGGGGGCGCCTCGGGCTCCCGTGGCTGCGCCCAATAGAAATACGCCGCCACCGCCAGCAGCAGCGCCACCGCGAGGCGCCTCAGGAAGTCCTCGCGTCTCCGGCGGGGAGAGGCCGTCTCCTCGCTCTCGATGGCTTCCAGGGCGGTTTCCACCTCATGGCCCACCGCAAGGAACCGTCGGCACAGGGCCACCGGATCCGCGAGGGCAGGGCTCACGGTGGCCGTCTCTCGCTCCAGGGCCGCCGTGAACTGCCGGGCCCAGGCCTCCTCTTCGTCCGCGTTCGCCGGAGCACGGGCGCTTCCTCCGGCCGCCACGGTGAGCGCCAGCGCCTCACGCAGCAGGTGGAGGGAGAGCGCCTCGGCCGAGACTCCGTAGAAGGTGGCGCTGGCCTCGAGGGAGTCCCCGCGGACCAGTCTCCGCCTCAGGAGGGCCGCAGCGCGAGGGGGCAGGGCGCGCAACAGCCTGGCCAGGGAGACGGGGGAGAGCTGGGTGGGTTCGAAGGCGGGAGGCACGGGTACCTCAGTCTCCGTCATTCGCCGGCCGTTTTCTTGAGCCGCGATCCGGGGCTCCTACACTCCCGGGGACATGTTGCGACCTGTTGCACTGCTCCTCATCTTCCTGGCGTCCTCTCCCGCTCTCGCCGTGGAGACGATGCGCATCGCCATGAGCGAGGCCCGTACCGAGGTGCAGGTGAGCGGCCAGGGCCTGGCGTTCGGCACGGATACCGAGGATGCCACCTTCCACCCCCTCGGCGCGAGGCAGGTGACCGTGCGGCGGAAGGGGCGGAAGCTCGAGGTCAATGGGGCGCCCGTCGTCGGTGACGCGGTGCGCTTCCGCGCCGGCGCCTTGTCCTACGACGCCGGAGTCCCCGGGGACGAGCCGCTGCGCGCCGGCGACATGCAGGTCCGCGGGGACGTGGTGGTGCGGCTGTACCGGGACGGGCTCCAGCTCATCAACGTCATTCCCCTCGAGGATTACCTCACGGCTGTTCTGGGGAGCGAGATGCCCGTCTCGTTCCCCGCCGAGGCACTCAAGGCCCAGGCCGTCGCCGCCCGCACCTACGCCCTGCAGAAGAAGCTGGAGGCGTATGGGAGCGCCTTCTACCTGGGCAGCAGTGTGCTCCATCAAGTGTACGGCGGCGTCAACCGCGAGGACCCGCGCACCCGCGCCGCCGTGGAGGCCACTCGCGGCGAGGTGCTCACCTATGAGCTGGCCCCCATCGAGGCCTACTTCCATGCCTCCTGTGGTGGGCGCACCGAGTCCGGCCAGGCCGCACTGCAGCGGGACCTGCCCTACCTCCAGGCCGTCGAGTGTCCCTGTGGCAAGTTGCCCGCCAGCCGTTGGTCCGCCGACGTCAGCGAGGCGGAGCTCCGGTCCGCGCTCAGTGGCTCTCCCGAAGGGTTGCGCATCGCCGGGCGTACCGGCACCCGCCGGGTCTCCCGCGTCACCACCGCCGATGGCACCACCCTGGATGGCGCCCGCTTCCGCCAGCGCCTGGGCTACACGAAGCTCAAGAGCCTGGACTTCGAGGTGGAGAAGACGGCTCACGGTTACTCCTTCACCGGGCGCGGCTATGGCCACGGCGCCGGCCTGTGCCAGTGGGGCGCCAAGGCCCTCGCCGATGGTGGCTGGGAGTACCGAGAAATCCTCTCGCACTACTACCCGGGGGCCGAACTCCAGCAACTCTATTGAGCTCACGGTTCCGGGGCGGCACCAGGGCTGGTACAAGCGCCCCGTGTCGTCCCGCCTCTCCGACTACGACTTCGAACTGCCCGAAGCGCAGATCGCCCAGAAGCCCCTGGGCGCGCGCGATGCCTCGCGCCTGATGACCGTAAGCCGGTCCTCCGGCGCGTGGGAGCACCGCCACTTCGGCGATCTGCCCAGCCTCCTGCGCCCCGGCGACGTGCTCGTCCTCAACGACGCCCGTGTCATCCCCGCCCGATTGCTCGGCGCCAAGGTCGGCACCGGCGGCCGCGTGGAGTTGCTCGTCGTTCGCCCCGCAGCCGCCACGCTCACCTCGGCCGCGCTCGCCCAGGCTCCCGAGACCTTGGAGTGGATCTGCCTCGGGCAGGCCTCCAAGGGCCTCAAGCCCGGCGCCCAGGTGGCCTTCCCCAGTGGGCTCACCGCCGAGGTGCTGGAGGCGGTCGGAGGAGGGGAGTACCGGGTGCGCTTCCAGGCTCCTCCCGGGGCCTCCTTCCAGGGGCTGTTGGAACAGGCCGGCCGGTTGCCGCTGCCTCCCTACATCACCCGCGAGCCGGACGCCGCGGACGCCGAGCGCTACCAGACCGTCTATGCCCGGGCTTCCGGCTCCGTGGCGGCGCCCACCGCGGGGCTTCACTTCACCGAGGCCACCTTCGCGGCGCTCGAAGCGCGCGGCGTGAAGCGCGTGACGGTCACGCTCGACGTGGGGCCCGGCACCTTCCTCCCCGTGCGCGAGGAGGACCTGGACCTCCACAAGATGCACCCCGAGCGCTACGGCGTCCCCGACGAGACGGCGGCCGAGGTGAACGCCGCCCATGCCGAGGGCCGTCGGGTGGTGGCGGTGGGCACCACGGTGGTGCGCACCCTGGAGTCCGCCACGGACCCCGAGACGGGCTTGCTGCGCGCGGGGCAGGGGGACACACGGATCTTCATCCGCCCGGGCTTTACCTTCCGGCAGGTCGACGTGCTGCTCACCAACTTCCACCTGCCGCGCTCCACCCTGGTGATGCTGGTGAGCGCGCTGGTGGGCCGGGAGCAGACCCTTGCGGCCTACCGGGAAGCCGTTCGCGCGGGCTACCGGTTCTTCTCGTATGGCGATGCCATGCTGGTGACGGAGTAAACGATGGGTGAGTCGAAGGGTAAGGGCGATACGCGGGTGGCACCGGGCCTGGTGCGCTATGAGCTGCTCCACGAGGACGCGGGCTCGAAGGCGCGGCGCGGCCGGGTCCACACCCCCCACGGGCCCATCGAGACGCCCATCTTCATGCCCGTGGGCACCGTGGGCAGCGTCAAGGGCGTGGGGCCGGATGACCTGCTCACCCTGGATGCGCAGATCATCCTCGGCAACACCTACCACCTGATGCTCCGGCCCGGCGAGGCGCTGGTGGGTGAGATGGGCGGCCTGCACCGCTTCATCTCCTGGGAGCGGCCGATGCTCACCGACTCGGGCGGCTTCCAGGTCTTCAGCCTCGCCGAGAAGCGCAAAATCACCGAGGAGGGCGCCGCCTTCCAGTCGCACCTGGACGGCTCGCGCCACATGCTCACCCCCGAGCGCTCCATCGAGATCCAGGAGACGCTCGGCGCCGACATCATCATGGCCTTCGATGAGTGTCCGCCCGCCACCTCGGAGCGCTCCTACCTGGAGCAGTCCCTGGCGCGCACCACCCGCTGGTTGCACCGCTGCGCCAAGGCCTGGAGCCGCGAGCGCTCCTCCCTTTTCGGCATCGTCCAGGGCGGCATGCACGAGGACCTGCGCAAATCCCACGCCGAGGCCGTGTGCTCCGTGGACCTGCCCGGCTACGCCCTGGGCGGCTACTCAGTGGGAGAGACGCCCGAGGCCATGCACGCCGGCGTGGCCTATTCGGCGCCCCTGCTGCCGCGCGACAAGCCGCGCTACCTCATGGGCGTGGGCACCCCCGTGGACCTCGTCACCTGCGTCGAGGCCGGCGTGGACATGTTCGACTGCGTCCTGCCCACCCGCTGCGCCCGCAACGGCCTGCTCTTCACCTCCGAGGGCAAGGTCGTCATCCGCAACGCCGTGTATGCCAAGGACCCACGTCCGGTGGACCCGGCCTGCACCTGCTACACCTGCCGCACGTTCAGCCGGGCCTACCTGCGCCATCTCTTCGTGGCCGGGGAGATCCTCGCCATGCGGCTCAACACCCTGCACAACCTGCACTACTTCCTGGGGTTGATGGCCCAGGTGCGCCGGGCCATCTCCGAGGATCGCTTCGCCTCCTTCGCCCGGGAATTCCGTGCCCGGGCGGCGGATCAGGAGGCCGAGCGCACCCGCTCCCGGTGAACACTGCCGTGCCTCGCGGTGTTGGGAACAGGCGGTTGCCGGCTGCGTTCACTTGCTCACGAAAGGGGCTACTGCTAAGAGGCGGCCCCTTCTGGGTTGACCTTTGCCCACATCCGGGTAGGGGTTCGGCCCGAACCTTTCCAAGCGACGAGGCGGTACGTGGTTGAGAGCTTCCTGATTCTGGCGCAGGCCCCGGGCGGCGGATCGAGCCCGATGGTCAATATCGGGTTCATCGCACTGCTGGTGGGCATCATGTACTTCGTGATGATCCGCCCCCAGCAGAAGCAGATGAAGTCCCACCGAGAGCTGCTCTCGGGGCTCAAGAAGGGCGACGAGGTCGTCACCCAGGGTGGAATCGTCGGGAAGATCCACCTGGTCTCCGAGCAAACCGTCACCCTGGAAGTGGCCAGCGGAGTGCGCATCCGCGTGCTGAAGCGGGCCGTCTACGCCAAGGGCACCGTCGCCGATGACGCGGCGGCCGTGCCGGGCAAGCCCGAGGAAAAGAAGGAGGAGAAGTAATGGACCGCGGCTGGTGGTGGAAGTTTGGAATGATCGTCGCGGTGACGGTGGCGACCCTCTGGTTGCTGATCCCCACCTATGTCTCCCTGGTGGTGCTCAAGCCGGAGGAGCGCAACAACCTCGCGCTCCTGCAGGAGAAGCTGCCGGGGTGGGCGCCTTCCGCCAAGTACCGGCTCAACCTGGGCCTGGACCTGCAGGGCGGCATCCACATGGTGATGCGGGTGGATACCAAGACGGCCCTGCAGAAGCGCACCGAGCGCCGGGGCCAGCAGATCGCCCGCTACATCACCCAGGACAAGAAGCTGGGCGAGGTGACGGCGGACACGGATCCGGAGCGGCTGCAGCTGACGCTGGTCGCCAAGGATCCGGCCACCATGGACGCCATCGAGAAGGAGGTGCTGGCCACCTTCACCGACTTCACCAAGGTGGAGCGGGATGGGGGCCGGCTGGTGCTGTCTCCGGATGAGGGCCAGACGAACCTGTTCCGCGAGGAGTCGGTGGATCAGGCGATGCTCGTCATCCGCAACCGCATCGACAAGTGGGGCGTGGCCGAGCTCGACGTGCGCAAGCTGGGCACCGACTCGATCCAGATCTCCCTGCCGGGCCGCTCGGATCCGGAGCAGGCCAAGGAGCTGGTGGGCACCACCGCGCAGCTCGAGTTCCGCATGGTGGACACCTCCAACCCGGAGGTCTTCCAGCAGATCTTCGCGCAGACGCCGCCGCCCGAGGGCAGCAACATCACGATCGCCACCGAGGACGTGCTCTACCCGATGCTGCAGGGCCCCAACCGCGAGGCGCTGCTGGCCTACGTGAAGGGCAAGGTGCCGGAGACCGGCGAGGTGCTGCTGGAGTGCATCGCCAACCCGCTGAAGAAGGACGACTGCCTCTCGTACCGCACCTACCTGGTGGAGAAGAACGTGCCGCTGACGGGCGAGAACCTGGAGAGCGCCAACGCCTCCGTCAGCCAGCTCAACGAGCCCGAGGTGAACATCACCTTCGACGCGGTGGGCGCGCGTGAGTTCGAGCGCCTCACCGAGGCGAACTCCGGTCGCTACATGGCCATCGTGCTGGACGAGTACGTGCAGTCGGCGCCGCGCATCAACGAGAAGATCTCCGGTGGCAGCGCGCGCATCACCATGGGCGGGGTGGGCACCAAGTCGTTCGAGGAGTGGTTCGGCGAGGCGCAGACGCTGGCGCTGGTGCTGAAGGCGGGCGCCCTGCCGGCGCCGGTGACGGTGGGTGAGATTCGTCAGGTGGGCGCCTCGCTGGGCGAGGAGCTCATCAAGAAGGGCAGCCTGGCCGCCCTGGTGGGCCTGCTGCTGGTGGTCATCTTCATGGGCGTCTACTACAAGAAGACGGGCCTCATCGCGGACGTGGCGCTGGTGCTCAACGGCCTGCTCATCCTGGCGGGGCTGGCGCTGTTCAACGCCACGCTCACGCTGCCGGGCATCGCCGGCTTCGCGCTGACACTGGGCGTCGCGGTGGATGCCAACGTGCTCATCAACGAGCGCATCCGCGAGGAGCTGGACCACGGGAAGACGGCGCGTCAGGCGGTGGACCAGGGCTATGACCGCGCCTTCTGGACCATCTTCGACTCCCACGTCACCTCGCTGATCGCCGGCTTCATCCTCTTCGCCACGGGCACGGGGCCGATCCGCGGGTTCGCCACCACGCTCATCGTGGGCCTGATTGCCTCGCTGTTCACCTCCATCGTTGTGACGCGCGTCATCACCACCTACTTCGTCCACGGCCGCAACGCCCAGACGGTCTCGGTCTGACAGAGGGACGCCATGCGCATCATCAAGCACAAGACGAACATCGACTTCATCGGCAAGCGCAAGATTGCCGTCTACCTCTCGACCCTCGTCAACCTGGCCATCCTGGTCGGTATCGCCACCGTGGGCTTCAACTACGGTGTCGACTTCGCGGGCGGCACGGTGGTGGAGCTGAAGTTCAACAAGCCCACCTCCGCGGAAGAGGTGCGCGACCGCGCGCTGGCGGGCGGGCTGCACGACGTGTCGGTGCAGGGCATCGGTGGGGTGGGTGAGAACGCGTTCCTGCTGCGCCTGGGTGGCGTCACCCAGCTCAACGAGGAGAACGCCGAGAAGGCCAAGACCGCCATCAACGGGCTGGGCAATGTGCGCAACGTGTACGCGGACATGGCCAACGGCATCATCAACTTCCGTTCGGCCACCCCGCTCACCGCCGCCGCCGTCAAGCAGGCGGTGGAGGGCTCGGGCACGGGCGTGCAGGAGGTGCGTGAGCTGGGCGAGGCGCAGGGCGGCGGCTTCGACTACCAGGTCGTCGCCAGCGGCATGGCCGACAAGGTTCGCGCCGCGCTGAGCCAGGGCCAGGCGACGCGCGACTTCGAGGAGCGCCGCGTGGACTACGTGGGCCCGCAGGTCGGCAAGCAGCTGCGCAACCGCGGCATCATGGCCCTGGTGTACGCCATGGTGGCCATCCTCATCTACGTGGCGTTCCGCTTCGACTTCAAGTTCGGCCCGGGCGCGCTGCTCGCCATGCTCCACGACGTGGTGATGGTGGCGGGCTTCTATCTGGTGAGCCGGCGCGAGTTCAACCTCACCGCCATCGCGGCGCTGCTGACCATCGTCGGCTACTCGGTCAACGACACCATCGTCATCTACGACCGCATCCGCGAGGACATGGGCAAGTTCAAGGGCAAGCCGCTGGCGGAGGTCATCAACATCGCCGTCAACGACACGCTGGCCCGCACGCTGCTCACCTCGCTCGTCACCGCGCTGTCGCTGGTCGGTCTGCTCATCTTCGGCGTGGGCGAGATCTGGGACTTCGCCATGGCGATGATGGTGGGCATCCTCGTGGGCACCTACTCGTCCGTGTACATCGCCAGCCCGCTCACCATCTGGCTGGATGAGCGCGCCGCGGCTCGCGACACCCGCGCCAAGGGCGGCGGGGGCATGAGCCCGAAGACGGCCTGAGTCTCGGCGGTTCGTTGCTTCCAGGGCCCTCCTCCCTTCGCGGGAGCGAGGGCCCTCGCTTTTCAGGCAGCCCCTGTCGGAAGGTGGATGGAGGTGCGTGGGGGGGCGTTGCCTCGATCGTGGCTTGGAGAGATGGTGGTCCTGGTGGGGTCCATGGACACTCGTGGCTGGAAGCGTGTCGGGTTGCTCGGGTTGCTGCTGGGGGCGGCGTGTGCCCACCGGGAGCCGGTGCGCCCCGCGACCGTGCGCACCGGGGTTGGGCGGGGCCCCTCCGCGCCCTCCTCGGAGGCCCTGGTCAGCCTGCCGCCACCGCCGCCCCGGGCCCGCTTCGCCCAGGTGCGCGAGGAGCAGGGCCGCGCCTGGAGGCAGGAGTGGAACCTGGTCATCGCCGAGGCGCTGGACGACATCGGCCGGCCGCTGCTCGAGGATGACAAGGTGCCCGCCGAGGAGGTGCAGACGCTCTGCCCGGGCTACTTCGGCGCCAGCCGCGAGGAGAAGAAGGCCTTCTGGGCCTTGCTGTTCGCCTCCATCGCCCGGCTGGAGTCCGGGTTCGACCCGGAGCGCACCTTCATGGAGCCCCGGCCCCTGCGCACGCTCAGCGTGGGGTTGCTCCAGCTCAGCTATGGCGACCAGACCCGGCACGAGGGCTGCGCGCTGGAGCCCATGGAAGCCAACATCACCGATCCCGCGGTGAACCTGCGCTGCGGCGTCGCCATCCTGCGCAACCAGCTGGCCCGGCGGAACACGCTGTTCCCCCGGCGCTTCTATTACTGGTCCGTCCTGACGCGGAAGCGCGAGCAGATCGAGCGCGATTTCCTGCAGCACCAGGGACAACTCGGGTTCTGTAGGATGGGGGAGCGATGACCCAGGCCCAGTTCCAAGTCACCGATTGTCCGCTCGATCGCGTCCGGCCTCCGGACCCCTCCACGAAAAGCACCGGGCCCGTCATCGCCATCGACCTTGGCGTGACGAACACCCGCGTCGCCGTCTTCCATCAGGGCAACACCGTCTGTGTTCCCTCGGAGCGCATGGACGGGACGCCCTCGGTCGTCGCCCTGGGGAGCGGGGGCCGCATCGTGCTGGGCAACGCGGCCCGAGGTCAGCAGGCCTCCGTCCCCGCGCTGGCGGTGTGGGGCATCAAGGGTCTGCTGGGCGCGCCCTATGGAGACCCGAAGCTGCGCTGGCTGTACGAGCAGCTCCGGTGCCAGGTCGTCCGGGGCGCGGACGGGCTTGCCGCCGTCGTGCTGGGCAACCGCACCTTCTCCGCCAAGGAGCTGGCCGCCATGCTCCTCTACGAGGCGCGCGAGCGGGCCCAGAACTACCTACGGCAGCCCGTCTACCGGGCCGTGCTGACCGTGCCGCCCACGCGCAAGGACGATCCGCTGCCCCAGACGATGACGGCGGCGGCCGCCCTGGCCGGGCTGCACGTCGAGCGCATCATCTCCGAGCCCACCGCCGTGGCCCTGGGCGCCTTCCAGCGGCGGCGCGGCAAGCCGGAGCGCACCGCCATCGTGTGCGATTGGGGTGGGGGTTGCTTCCAGGCCTCCCTCGTGCGCTACGCGGCGCGGCAGTGCCAGGTGCTCGGCACCGAGGGCAACGTGTCCCTGTGTGGCGCCGAGCTGGACAAGCGGGTGCTGGACCTGCTCATGCGCAAGCTCCCCAGTGGCGTGCGGGTGGCCGCGGACAAGAACAACCCCGCCGCGCACTACCGTGTGGCCGGCGCCGCCGAGTTCGCGAAGATCCAGCTCTCCGCGCAGCCGGAGGCCCGGGTCCTCGTTCCCCTGGCCACCGTGGATGCCAATGGACGGGCAGGGGACTTCAACACCGTCATCACCCGCCGGGAAGTGGAGGACCTGGCCCGGCCCCTCGTCGAGTCGGCGCTGAAGATGTGCGAGCAGATCCTCGCGGCGAAGTCGATGTTCCCCGGCGACGTGGACGAGGTGCTGCTGGTGGGAGAGATGTGCCGGATGCCCCTGCTCATGCAGCGCGCCCAGGAGTTCTTCGTCCAGGTGCCCGTGTACCTGGATGAGCCGGGCCAGTCCGTGGTGCTGGGCGCCGCGAGGCTGAGCGCCTCCAGTGGCGTCTCCGCGCCCACGCCGCCTCCCTCGGGCCGTCGCTAGGGCGAGGGGATCAGCAGGAGCTCCTCCTGCGGGGGGATGAGGTACTCGGCGCCCGTCTGCGTCACCACCGCCATCTCCTCCACCGAGATCGTCTTCGTCTCTCCCAGCGTGGGCAGCTTCCAGGCGAAGAAGCCATCGAAGGCGAACACCTGGCCCGGGCGGATGATGCGCGCCGAGGCACCCTGCGCGGGCTGCCCCTTCTGGGCTCCCGAGAGCGCGGGTCCGACGTCATGGGCCCAGTAGCCCACCGAGTGGCCCGTGCCCCATGGGACGGGCTCGCTGCCCGCCTCGCGCATCCAGTCGCGCTGCGCCTTGTCCACGTCCCAGCCCCGCGCTCCAGGTTTGATGGCGGCGAGCGCCACGCGGTTGCCCTTCTTGGCCTTCTCCCACCGCTCGAGCGCCTCCGGGGGCGGCTGCTTCTGCCCCGGCGCCAGCACGTAGGCGAAGCGCTGGATGTCCGTCACCCAGCGGCCCTGCACCCTGATGCCGAAGTCCGTCTGGATGAAGTCTCCCGGCTGGATGACGCGGTCGGTGGCGTGGGAGTGCCCTCGGTCCGGCCCCGAGTTGACGTTGGGGTTCTGGTCCGGCTGCCACCCGTCGGTGACGCCCAGCTCGGCCATGCGCCGCTTGAGGAAGCGCGCCACATCCGAGTCCCGCGTGCGGCCCGGCACCACCGTGCGGTACGCCTCTTCCTCCAAGCGCGCGGTGAGCACGGCCGCGCGGCGCATCACCTCCACCTCCTCGGGGAGCTTGATGCTCAGCCACTCGATGACCAGCTGCTCGGAGGAGACGATGCGCTGGCGCAGCTTCGGGGGCAGCGCCGCGACCAGCCGCTCCCGCTGGGTGGACGACAGCCCGTCGGCCACCGAGAGCGACTCCGAGAAGTTGATGGCGGTGCGGCGGAACTGCCCACGCCCCAGCCGCTCGGCCACCGTGGCGTAGAGGTTCGCGCCTCGGGGAAAGGCTTCCACCTCGTCGTGCAGGGCCACATCGCGCAGGGCCTTGGCTTCGCCCTCGGGCGACAGGGCCACCGAGCGCACCTTCTCTCCCTCGCGCAGGAAGAGGAACGCGGCCGCGCCTACCGCGTTCTCTCCGCCCACGTGGGCGGCCAGGGGATCGTTGTTGTTCTCGCGGCACACCACCACCCAGGCATCCACCCCCGCGCGCGTCATGGCCTCGGGCAGCAGCCGCGCGATGCGCGCCTTGCGGACCTCCGCCCACGAGGGGGCGGGCACCGCGGGTGCATCCGCCGCCACGGACGCGGTGCCGAGCAGGGTACAGAGGAGGAGGAGGGCAGTCTGGGAGGAGTTCGTCATGGGCGACGTCGGGCGACGCGGAAGTCGTGAACGCCCAATGCGCCGCGATCTTAGAGGAGCCCTCAGCGGGGCTCCAGCAGCACCCGGATGGAGTCGTAGTACAGCGAACTCGTGCCCTCGAAGCCCGAGTCGGTGCCCACCAGGAGCCACAGCGAGCCCTGCTCGCCCGTGGAGATGACGAAGGGCGAGTCCGTGTTGGTGCGGGTGACGAGGCGGTAGGGCGCGGGGCATTGCGGCACGCCGTTGGCGACGTTGCCGATCACCTGGGCGTTCGCACCTCCATTGGACTGATTGCCCTTGTCGAGGTCGAGGCGCATCACGCCGCCGGAATCCACCACGGCGCGCGGCTCGGCGGGGGAGGCGCCGACCTTGAGGTAGACGCTCTCGCCCGGCGCGCCTCCGATGCCCGTGCAACCCGAGCCCGCGTTGCTGGCCAGCACCACCTCGAAGCTGAGGGCATAGGACGTGTTGGGACTCAGCCCGGTGACTTCGCGGGTGAGGTACATGAACAGGTCATCGCTGCGGTTGTCGCCTTCCAGGAAGAGCGCCTTGCCGGGCGTGCCCAGCTCCGCGGGCAGCGCGCGGTGCTCGAAGGCGAGGCCGAAGTCCTGCTCGCGGCCGGAGGGATAGTCCGCGAAGGCGCCCCGCCAGCCCTCGGCGTCCGACTCGAAGCTGAACCGCAGGTCGCCGGGTTCGCTCTCGATGCTCTGCTCGCCGCAAGCCGTGGCCGCGCCCAGCGCGAGGAGCCCCACGAGACCGGCAATCTTGGAGAGTGTGCTCATGCCCGTAGCGTGGGGACCGCGCCGGGCCGGGGGAAGTGTCTCCACGGGGGGTGAACCCGGTGAGGCCTTGAAGTGAAGCATAGGCAACGTCAGGAGCGCCGTTCGTCCAGTGGATGGGGGCTGGGCGGGCGGCTCGAGGAGGCACCCGGACTCGTGGTCAACCAACCACGCTCATCGCGGCAGGGAGGCCACGCTTTGGGCTGTTCCCCCGTGGGGATGAAGTGGCCCAGGGCTTGCTGATAAGGCTCCGCGCAAACCTCGCGCGAAAGCCTCCATGAGCCTGCCGCTGCTGACGCTCCCCCTCCTGTTGGTGCATGCCGCCTCGGTGTCCCCGGCGACCGTTCCCGCCCGTGGGGCGCAGGAGGCGATCCTTTCGCTGGACCGGGCCGGGCGCTACATCGTCAAGGCCCAGAGCCCCGCGGGCACCGCGTGCGATCTCGTGGACCACGTCCGCGGGCCGTTCGCGCACTCGGGCGCGGTAGGCCGCTCCAGCTGCGAGCTGGATCTGCTGCTGGATGCGGGCACCTACAAGCTGCGCCTGAGCTCGAAGTCCAAGGGCACGGGGAAGGTCGCGCTGTCGGTGACTCCTTATGAGGAGCTCAACGCCACGCCGCTGCGCCTGGAGCCCCGGCGCGAGGTGAAGCAGCGCCTGCTGTCGCGCCAGCAGGCCTCGTACTGGTTGAAGATCGACAAGCGCCAGCCGGTGACGCTGCGCATCGCCGGGCGTCACGTGGGGGACGTGCGGCTGTGGCGGACGGGGGAGTGGCTGGAGCCGATCTCCGCGCGGGACACCCAGCCGCGTCCGCGTCCTGGCATGCCCATTCACGAGTGGTGGTTCGAGCCCGTGCTCGAGCCAGGCGTGTACCTGCTCACCGCCTACGGCTCGGGCTCGACGGAGTGGACCCAGACCGACGCGGATGACTCGGGGCTCACCGTGGCGTGGGAATTTCCGATGGCCTCCGAGGACCGGATCGCCTCCGTCACCCTGCCGGAGACGGGGCTCGCCACGCTGGAGTTCCCCGAGGAGGCGGCCGCGTTCTTCCTCTCGCGCGAGGGCGGCTCGAAGACGAGCACGCGGCTGAGTCTGCACCGCATGAGCGCGGAGGGCGCCACCAACCTGTTCTCCTCGGCCGAGGCCACCTGTGAGATCGACGGCAAAGCGCTCGTCCCCGAGTGCCGGGCCGTGCCCTCGGGCAAGAGCCGTCGGGTGGCGCTCATCCGGGGCGAGCCGGGCGCGCGGGTGACGCTGCGCTGGGCGAGGCTCATGACGGATGGGTGGACCGATGGCGTGTACGGCACCGGGGCCGCGATGGTCTTCCAGGCGGCGCGGGACGGTGACCACCTCGTCGCGATCCATGAGACCCCCATCGACCAGGACAGCGCGCCGGTGGGGTGCGCGATGAGCCAGTTCGTCCCCATGTCGGACACCGTCCTGATCGGCCGGGACCTGCTGCAGGTGGGCGACAAGCCGTTCCGCCGCGCGTTCAACTACGACGGCCGGAGCACCATCCTTCAGTTCGAGGTGACTCGCTCCGGGCGCTACACCTTCCAGACGAGCGGCGACCGGAAGAACCGCTGCGAGCTGTTCCGCGTCGACACCAGCAAGTCCGTGCGCCTCACCGAGACGCTGTCCACTGCCGAGACGTGTCGCGTCACGGTCCCTGTCTCGCCCGGCCTGTACGAACTGCGCATCTACGCGGGCACCGAGGGAATCGAGACCGTCACCCTCGCCCAGGAGAATCAGAAGGTCTCCGCCGAGACGCCCACCAAGGTGTCCTGTCTCTTCCCTCGGATGCGCCTGCAGAAGGACACCCGGTATGCCCTGAGCAGCACGCGGGTCACGGACCGCTCCCTGCGCGGGTTGTTCGTCCGCCCGCTGCCGCTCACGCTGAGCGAGCCCCTGCCGCTGCTGCTCGAAGGTGGCGCCACCCTGAAGCTCCCGCTCGAGGCAGGACGACCGGTGGAGGTTCGCAGCCTGGGCGGAGAGCCGCTCCGCTGCACGCTCGGGGGCACGAAGGTGGACGCGAAGGATGGGGTCTGTGCGCTGCCTGGCAGCGCGGGCGAGCTCACGGTCGAGAATCCGGGCGTCTCGGCCCTCTCGCTGTCCATTCGGAGGCCGGCGCCTCCTCCCGCCGCGCCTCCTCCGCTGGTGGCCTGGAACCCCAACCTCGCTCCGCTGCCGGTGCTCGCGCCGGCGCAGCCCGCGTGGTTCGACTTCGAGCGCACCCAGTCCCACGCGCTCACCTTCGACGTGAAGGACGCCGGGCTCTACCACGTGACGACCCAGGGGCTGCTCTCCACCGAGTGCAAGATCCGCACGCCCGTGGTGCAGCAGGTGGGCGCCGCCTCGGGCGGAGGGCGGGGGCGTAACTGCCTCGTCTCCTCGTACCTGCGTCCGGGGCGCTACCTCCTGGATGTGCGCACGGTAGGGCAGAGCCGGGGGCGCGGCGCGGTGGTGCTCGAGCGGCGCTCGGTCAAGTCCGCCGAGGGTGTGAGCGGCGAGGCCGAGGTGTTCTTCCGCGCCGACGCGGGCGAGCTCATCCAACAGAAGCTCCAGGTGCCGAAGCGGGCGGAGTACACGCTGAGCACCGCCGCGCAGAGCGGCGCGCTCCAGTGTCGGCTCGATGATCCCCAGGGCTGGCCGGTGGTGTCCGTTCCCGCGCCTTGCACCAGCACGATGGTGCTGTCGAAGGGCCGCTACCTTTGGACGCAGCTTCCGCTCACGGTGGAGAGCATGCGCCGCACGTCGCTCGAGCGGGTGCGGCCCACCATCACGCTCAAGGGCAACAAGGCACATCCGCTGCGGTTCAACGCCTGGTACCGCGCCGAGCTGGGTAAGGATGGGAAGGACGAGTTCTCGTTCGAGGTCCCCGCGAGGACGGCTGTTTCGTTCGCGCTGACGAACGGGATGCAGGGGCGCCTCTACACGGTGGGCACGGACAATCAGCTCAAGCCCGTCGAGACGCTGGAGGCAATGACTCCGGAGCTGACCACCCCGCAGGGGCGCGCCGTGCCCCGGAGGCGCGCATATGTGCCTCCTCCCGAGCCGTCCAACGAGGAAGGGGAGGGCGAGTATGAGGAAGGTTCCGAAGAGTCGCCGCCCGAGTCCTCTTATGAGGAGGGTTCGGAGGAGGAAGCCACGGCCACCTCCGCGCCGCTTCCGGAGACGGATGCGTCGGCACCGCTGGGCCGAGCGTTGACGCTGGAGCCGGGCCGCTACCGGCTGGTCGCCGAGCACAGCCGTGGCGATGTGTCGATTACGTACGCGGTCTATCTGCGGGTCGACACGCTGGTTCCCGGCGTCTCCCGCACGCTGAACGCGCCCGATCGCGTCCCGCTGCGCCTGCCGGCGGAGGGCACACTGCGCCTCTCCACTCAGGGGGATACGGACGTGCGCTGCCGCATCTTCGATGCCGAGGGCAACCTGGTCGTGGAGAACGCCGACCGTGGAGCGGACTGGAACTGCGCCATCGCCGAGCCGTTCGCGGCGGGCGACTACACGCTGGTGCTGGAGAGCCAGACGCAGCAGCCCGGTCCGACGCGTGTCTCGGTCGCGGTGGCGAAGGTGACGGATGCCGGCACCCTCGCGGACAAGGCGACGCTCAAGCTGGATGCCGGAGTGCAGCGCGCCACGCTGCCGCCGTTGGAGGGCAACGCGGTTCAGGAGGTCGTCCTGCGCGGCAAGACGCCCATCGCCTGCGCGCTCGAGGATGACAAGGGCGCGGTGGTGACGCGGCAACTCGACACGCGGGAGTGTGTCCTGCTCGTCCGCCCAGGAGGCGCGACGTGGCGGGTGCGGGTGTGGACGCTCTCCAGCGGCGCTCAGGTCACGGCCAGCCTGGGGACTCGCCCGGTGGCGCCCCTCTCGGGCGGGAGCATCCCAGCGGGAGCGGCGGTGCTGGCGAAGCTCGCGCAGCCGGGCCGATATCAGACGGGGGCAGGGGTGTACTGCCTGCCAGCGACGGGAAGGGGGCCGCTCAAGAGCTGCGCGGGCGAGGCCTCGCTGGAGGCCGGGGAGTGGATCTTCAGCGGCGTGGGAGCCCAGGAGACCTCCCTGAAGCTCGCCGAGGTCGTCGACGCAATCGACAGCCCGAAGACGGAGCGCCTGCGGCTCACCCGGGACATCTCGCTGCTGCGACAGTCCACCCGGGAGTCGTCTCTCCACCTCTTTCAGGCCAGCGTGCAGGTAGGGGACCGGAGCAATCCCGCCTGTTCGCTCGTCGGTGGGACGGCTCGGCAGGACGACTTCATGTGCGTGGCTGCGACCGGTCCCACGCAGCAGTCGCTCGCGCGGTGGTGGACACCCGCTTTCAGCCCGAGTGACGCCTCCGTCTCTCGGCTCTCGGTGCCGGTACCCTCGGTCTCGACGCCGCTGCAGCCAGGGTTGCAGAACCTTGCCTGGTCACAAGGGCCCACGGTGCAGCTGCGCATGCCCGCCTCGGCCTCTCGCGTGCAGCTCTCCCTGCCGAAGAACGCCTGGGCGGTGCTGGTGGACGAGCAGGGCACGGCGGTGGATCTGTGCGCGCCCGCTTCGGCACTGACGGCGTGTGTGCTCACCGGCAAGGGCGGCTCGATCTTCCTGCACTCTCCCGAGGAGGCCCGGGCGCAGGCGGAGGTGATCGCCATCGATCTGGCGCAGAGGCGCATCAACCTCGGCCAGTTGTACGAGGCGGTGACCCCCGCGCCAGCGCGGCAGCCGATCGCCTTCGGGGCGCAGCCGACACCCCGGCAGCTGGCCGTCTCCGGCGCGCTGCGGTGCGTGACGACGCTCGATGACGGCTCGCGGCTGGAGGGCTGCGATGCCAAGGTGCCCGCGGGACGTTCCGGCGAGCTGATGCTGGACCTGGACGCGGGAGGCGTGCGCGCTGTGCTCGCGCCGGCTCCGGAGCTGCGCAGCGCCGCGCTGGGAAGTCTGCTCACCCAGGCGGGCACGGAGCTGCCAGCGGCCAAGGCCGTGAAGCTGGCGGGCCCCCACGTGGAGCGCTCCTTCACGCTCGCGTCCGAGGCGCTGGTGCATGTGCGCTCAAGCTCGGGGGTGTGCGGCATCGTCCGGGACGGCGCAGTGCTCCGGGTGCGGGGCGATGACAAGGGCTGCGCGATCGACGAGGTGCTCCCGCCCGGCGGCTACCGGCTCGTCGTGCGAGGCTTCGCCGACCGTCCGCTCTCCGGCACCGTCCACTGGACGCAGGAGCCCGTGAAGGAGCTGAAGGAGGGCGTGGCGAGCGAAGAGAGCTGGATCGCTCCCACGCAGACGCGATTCTTCCGCTTCGCCACCCAGTCTCCGGGCCGCATCGGCCTGGGGCTCCAGGTGCCGGCGGAGCTCCTCGAATGCACGGTGCTCGACGCCGCGCAGCGAGCGCTGGGCCAGGGCTGCCAGCAGTTCCTCCAGCTCGACAAGGGCAGCTACCTGCTCGCCATCCACGCGCCCGCCAACGCGCGTCCTCTCAAATTCAAGCCCGTCCTCGTGGGGCTCGCCGGCGCCAAGGCCGACGTCCCCGAGGAATACCTGCGCGACTTCTTCCAGCGGATTGGAGTGAACCCGTGATGTCCGTCTCCCCCAGCGCGGCCGCGCTCCTCGCACTGCTCGCGGTGCTCCCCGCCGCGGCCCAGGACTACCGCCCCGCCGATGAGAGCCAGCGCCCCCAGGGCGGCCAGGCGCGGATCCTCCCCGAGCAGTTCCTGCGCGGGTTCGATCCCGTCACCGTGTACTTCTCCGACAACGTGGGCCCCGGCAAGCGGGCCGCGGATGACGGCGCGAAGCTGCTGAAGCTCACGCCCTCCTGGCCCGGCCAGTACTTCTGGGCGGACAAGAAGACGCTCCAATTCCGTCCCGCCGAGCCGTGGCCTCCGCTGCAGCGCTTCGCCTTCGAGGCGCGAGACACGCGCAAGGTGCTGGCGACGATGATGTCGGCGCCCTCCGCCATGGCGCCCTACGCGGACAGCACGGACCTGCGGCCCTTCCGCACGCTGACCCTCACCTTCCCGCAGCCGCTGCCCCTCGCCGCGCTCAAGCAGATGCTGACGCTGGAGATTCGCGAGCTGCCGGGCCTCGCCGACTCGCCCACCCGCGTGGTGAAGGACTTCACGCTCTCCCAGCTCCCGCGAGAGAGCCAGCGCAGCCCGGCCGTCTACGCCATCACCCTCGATGAGGATGTGCCCGAGGGCCGGCAGCTCCGCGTCACCGTGAGCCTGGCCCTGGGCGAGGAGGACAAGGTGCTCTGGACGGGCAGGCTGTCCACCCGGCCCTCCTTCCACCTCCAGTCCATCCAGTGCGGCTCTTCGAGCTTCGGGCTGGTGGGCGGAGCCTCCGTGCCCAAGGACATGGCCCTCTCGTGCGGCAACCAGGGGGACCTGCCGCAGCTCGTCTTCTCCGCCAACGTGCAGGACCTGACGCTCACCGCGCTCAAGAAGCTGGTGCGCCTGGAGCCCGCCGTTCCGGACCTCCACTTCCAGAGCTACGGCAGCCGCGTCTCGCTGCGCGGTCGCTTCGTCCCCGACACGCTCTACCGGCTGCAGATCGCCGCCGCGCCCATTCAGGACGACAGCGGCCGGTCGCTGCGGGATCCAGGCAACGCGCAGGTGTTCTTCCACCTGGGTTGGAAGACGGCGTTCCTGCGCTGGAGCCAGGCCAACGCCCTGGTCGAGGCGAAGGGCCCTCGAATGTTGCCGCTGCAGGGCTACGGCGACGCGCGGGCGGACGTGCGCATCTATCGGATCGATCCGCTCCACGAGGGCATCTGGCCGTTCCCGGAGCGCCCGGTGGTCATCAATGAGGAGAGCGCGCCGCCCTTCCCGGGCGAGGAGCCCGCGACGCCAGAGAACACCGCCGGCTACATCGGCCCGGAGCAGCTCAAGGCCCATATCCGGCTGCTGGGCTCTCCGCTGGTCTCGCGGGTGGTCGAGCTGCCGCTGGCGAACAAGAGCGGCACCACCAGCTTTGGCCTCGATCTGGGGCCTCTGCTCGATGAGGTGGTGGGCCGCCAGCGTCCGGGCACGTACCTCGTCGGCTTGCGCCGCCTGACCGGTGCGCCCGAGCGCTCCTATGTCCGCGTGCAGGTGACGAACCTCTCGCTCACGGCGGTGGAGGAGCGGGACCGCGCGGTCTTCTTTGTCCGCACCCTGGATGAGGCAAAGGAGGTTCGCGGCGCGAGGATCCTCCTGGAGGGACAGCGCCGGGTGCCGGATCCAGCGCGCCCGGGACAGACGAAGAACGTTCCGTTCTCGCTGCCGCTCACCACGGATGACGCGGGCCGTGCTTCGCTCGGGCCCCAGGCGGACTGGCAGAGCCTCAAGCGCATCTCCGTGCAGAGCGGAGATGACCTCCTCGTGCTGGACCCGCGCAGCCCTCCGGCCACCTTCGCCCGGAACCACTGGTCGCCCTCCTCGGGGTTCCTCGAGTGGATCGGCCAGCAGATCCCGCCTCCCCGGAACGATGCGCTCCTCGGGTTCATCTTCACCGAGCGGCCCATCTACAAGCCCGGCGAGAAGGTCTTCATCAAGGGCTACGTGCGGCGGAAGACAGGCGGCGAGCTGCAGCTCGCGGGTGGCGCGGACACCTATGAGCTTCGGGTGGAAGGCCCGGGCGATCAGCGCTGGCCGACGGCGGCCACATTCACCGCACTCGGTGGCTTCTCGGCGGAGTTCACCGAGAAGGACGTGCCCACGGGAGAGTTCCACGCCGTCCTCCGCGAGAAGAAGACGGGGCAGGAGGTTGCCCGGCGCAAGTTCATGATCGAGGCGTACCGCGTCCCCCAGTTCGAGGTGCAGCTGTCGGGCCCCAACACCGCGCGGCTGGATGCGCCCTTCAAGGTCAAGGCGGTGGCCCGCTACTACGCCGGAGGCAACGTCGCCGGGCAGCCCATCGCGTGGACCGTGACGCGCCGGCCCCACTACTACGTGCCCAAGGGCCGCGAGGGGTTCCTCTTCGCCTCGAGCACGCAGTTCGCCCGCGAGGGCCAGAGCCGCGCGCCCGATGTCATCCGCCGCAACGTGGAGCTGGATGACAGCGGAGCCGATGAGCTCCAGGTGAACCCCGCGCTGGACCTCGACGGCAGCGCGCGCGTCTACCGCTTCGAGGCGACGGTGACGGGCGCCGACAATCAGCCGGTCTCGGCTGTCACCGAGGTGAAGGCACTGCCGCCCTTCACGCTGGGGATGAAGCTGCCCCGGTACTCGGACAAGCCCTTCGAGCTGAAGCCGGAGATCCTCGCCATCGGCGTGGATGACAAGCCGGTCAAGGGCCAGGACGTGACGGTGCGGCTGTTCCGGCGGGTCTGGCACAGCCAGCTTCGCGAGACGCACTTCGCCACCGGCGACGCGAAGTACGTCACCGAGCAGGAGGACATCAAGCTGAGCGAGCAGGTGGTGGCCACCGACACGCAGCCGGTGGGGCCCACCCTGACGCTCAAGGAGGCCGGCGTGTACGTCGTGGAGCTCATCGCCCGCGACAAGCTGGGGCGCGTGCAGACGCTCTTCGCCGACCTCTATGTGGGTGGCCAGACGCCGGTCGCCTGGAAGAAGCCGCGCCAGGGCGTCTTCGAGCTCGCCACCGACAAGCCGAAGTACCGGCCCGGGGACACGGCGCGCATCATTATCCAGAGCCCGTTCCAGCAGGGGCGCGCGCTGGTGGTCGTCGAGGAGCCGGGTGGCAACACGTACACCTGGCGCGAGGTCTCCGGCGGCAAGGCGGTGTACGAGCTGCCCATCAAGGCCAACCACACCCCGAACATCGCCGTACACGTGGCGCTCATGCGCGGCCGGCTGGGGGAGGGGAAGACGGAGGATGCGCGCTATCGGCCGCAGACGCTCGGCGCCTCGATCGACATCGAGGTGGAGCCTTCCCGCAACGAGGTGAAGGTGGAGCTGAAGCACCCGGAGGTGGCTCGGCCGGGGACGAAGATTCCGGTGGAGGTCTTCTTGAAGGACGACCGAGGCGCGCCGCTCTCGGGCGAGGTGACGCTGTGGCTGGTGGACGAGGCGGTGCTGTCGCTCGCGTCGGAAGGGCCGCTGGATCCGCTCAGTGCCTTCATCACCCGCAACGCGCGCGGCACCACGGTGCGCGACACGCGCAACAGCCTGATCGGCAAGTTGTTCGATCAGGAGGATCCGGGCGGTGACGGCGCCGAAGAGGAGGAGGCCAACGCGACGGGCAGCAAGCGCGTGGTGCGGAAGAACTTCCAGACGGTGCCCTACTACCAGGCGACCTTGCAGGTCCCCGCGTCCGGCAAGCTGACGGTGGAGGTGCCGCTGTCGGATGACCTGACCAACTTCCGCGTGCGCGCGGTGGCTGCCTCGGGCAGCCAGCGGTTCGGTTTCAAGCAGCAGACGCTCAAGGTGCGGCTGCCGGTGCTGGTGCAGCCGCAGTTGCCGCGCTTCGTCCGGCAGGGCGATCGGTTCTGGGGCGGCGCCGTGGGCCGGGTCGTCGAGGGCAGCGGTGGGGCGGGCGCGGTGAGCATGCAGCTCTCCGGCCCCGTGGAGGCCCGGCCGTTCAACCAGGCCGTGGAGCTGCAGCTCAACCGGGCCATGTCGTTCGTCACCCCTATCCAGGTGAAGGACGCGGACGTGTCGAAGCCGCAGTCGCTCACCGTGCGCGTGGACGTGGAGCGCAAGTCCGACAAGGCGGGGGACGCGTTCGAGGTGCAGTTGCCCGTGCTCCCGGACCGGCTGCCGGAGCAGTTCGCCTATTTCGACACGCTGAAGGCTGGGAAGGCCACGCTGAAGCCCATTCCCGAGCCGGCTCGTCCGGGGACGGTCTCCCAGCAGGTGCTCGCCACGTCCGTGCCCGGCGTGCTCGAGGTGTTCGCGGGCGTGGAGTACCTCGCGGCGTACCCGCACGGCTGCCTGGAGCAGAAGTTGTCCAAGCTCTACCCCGACGTGGAGCAGGGCGTGGTGTTCCGGCGGATCGGGCTGGAGACCGCCTTCGCGAAGCAGCTCGGCCTCTATGTGAAGCGTATTCAGGAGGAGATGGTCACCTACCAGGACCCGAGCGGACTGTTCGCGTTCTGGCCTGGCGGTCCGGGCGATGTGCAGGTGACCGCGCTGGCGGTGGAGTTCCTCAACGCCGCCGCGCGCGCGGGCTTCCCCGTGGATACCAAGATGCAGGAGCGTGCCTCCGAGGCCCTCAAGCGCGTGCTGCGCAGTGACTACGGTGGGCTGAACCCGGACTGGCGCTTCAACCAGCGGGTCGTCGCGCTCCGGGCGCTCTCGCACTCCGGCTTGTTGGACGAGCACTACCTGGTCGACCTGTTCCACCAGCGCGAGCGCATGGACTCGATGGCGCTGGCGGACCTCGCCTCCACCATGTCGATCGAGCCGAAGACCTATCGCACCAACCTCGACTCGCTGAAGGGCGAGCTGTGGGACCGGGTGATCGTCAAGCTGCGCAGCGGCAAGCAGGTGTTCGAGGGCGTCAAGGAGGGGCGCTCCTCCTGGAGCTACGGCTTCCTGTCCTCTCAGCCGGCGATGATCGCCGCGGTCTTCGAGGCGCTGCTGCGACTGGATCCGGCCGATCCCCGGCACGACCTGATGCGCGACGCGCTCCTGGCCCAGGCGAACCCCGTGCAGGGCTTCCAGAGCACCTATGAGAACCGGCGGGCCATTGGCGCGCTGGCCCTCTATCTGGACCGCGCCAAGCCCAATGTGCCGAACTCCGCCCTGGCGCTCTCGGTCGGAAAGACGCTCACCGTGAACAGCGAGACCAAGACGGCCCGGACCTCGTTCGCCTCGGACAAGCCCCTGGAGGCCACCGTCACCGGCGGTCCCGTGGGCGTGCGAGTCGCCTACCAGTACGTGCCCGCCACCCCGGGCGACAAGGTGACGTCACTGCAGCGCGGCTTCCTCGTCTCCCGGAGCGCGACCCACCTGCACGCGGATGGCTCGGATGAGACGCGCTTCCAGGACAAGGCCGGCGAGACGCAGGCCCTCAAGGTGGGCGACATCCTGGAGATCCATGCCCAGCTCGTGAGCGATCAGGCTCGCAACCACGTGGCCTTCGTCGTCCCGTTCGCCGCGGGCCTCGAGCCGCTCAACCCCGCGCTGGAGAACGCCAGCTCGGAGGCGAAGCCCTCTCAGGCGGACTCCATCACTCCCGCGTACGTGCAGCGGCTGGACAACGAGGTCCGCTACTACTTCCTGCAGTTGCCGCAGGGCACCCATACCTTCCACTTCCGCGTGCGCGCGGCCACCGAGGGCTCGTTCGTACACCCCGCGCCCTATGCCGAGCAGATGTACCGGCAGGACGTGCGCGGTCGCGGCGAGGGCCTGCGCATCGTGGTGAAGGGAGAGCATGAGCAATAGGCCGACATGGGCGGACCTGCGCCGCTTCCTGGGCCCGCGGCTCCGCTCCCGGCGGACGTGGGCGGCGCTCGCGGTGCTGTCGCTCGTCGCCCTGGGGCTGTACGTCCGTGGCCTGAACGACACGCTCCGGGTCTATGAGCCCTCGCGGCTCGTACTCGATCGCCGGGGCCGCTACCTCGGCGAGGTTCCCGGCGGGGGAGGGGAACTGGGGTACTGGCCCTTGTCCTACGTGATGCCCGAGCGCGTGGTGGAGGCGACGCTCGTGACGGAGGACCGGCACTTCCACGAGCACCCGGGCGTGTACCTGCCGTCCGTCGGGCGCGCGGTGGTGCAGAACGTGCGCAATGGCCGCGTCATCTCGGGCGCCTCCACGATCGCCATGCAGGTGGCGCGGATGCATGGGCAGGGCGACCGCACGCTGGCCCGCAAGGTCTCCGAGGCACTGGAGGCGCTGTTGCTCATCCACGCGCACGGGCACGAGAAGGTGCTTCGCCAATACCTGACGATCGCGCCGTACGGGAACAGGGCGCACGGTGTGGTCCGCGCCGCGCGGCTGTACTTCGACAAGCCCGTGGAGGATCTCTCGTGGGCGCAGGCGGCCTTCCTCGCGGGGCTGCCGCAGATGCCCGGCCGCATGAACCCGTACACCCCGGATGGGCTGAAGCGAGCGATGAAGCGCAGCCACCGGATCCTCCGGGCGCTTCACCAGAAGGGCGCGCTGTCCTCGGTGGAGCTGGAGCAGGCGCTCACCGCGGATCTGGGGCTCGTGCCCCGGCCGCACCGCCAGCCCGAGGCGCTGCATGCCGTGCTCGAGTGGAGCGCCCAGGCGAAGCGCCGTGACAGCCCCATCTCCATGGCGACGCTGGATCTCGACATCCAGGCCCGGGCCGCGGCCATCCTCGAGGACAACCTGGAGCGGATCGAGGACGCGGGCGCGGGCAATAGCTCCGCGCTGGTGGTGGACACGACCACGGGCGACATCCTCGCGTGGGTCGGCTCGCGGGACTTCTTCTCCGAGGAGCATAAGGGGGCGATCGACTTCGTGCGCACGCGGCGATCTCCTGGCTCGGCGCTCAAGCCCTTCCTCTTCGCGCTCGGGCTGGAGAAGGGCACATTCACCGCCGCCTCCGAGCTGCCGGACACGCCGATGGATGTGCGGACCGACGCCGACGGCGCCTATCTGCCCGAGAACATCAACCACACCTTCATGGGGCCCATGCTCCTGCGGGAGGCGCTGGGCAACTCGCGCAACATCCCCGCGCTGCGGGTGCTCTCCGAGGTCGGGGTCGAGCCCGCGCTGCGCTTCTTCGAGGGCGCTGGTGTCGAGGGCATTGGCTGGGATCCGAACCGCTACGGCCTGGGGCTCGCGATCGGAAACCTGCCGGTCACCCTGGAGGAGCTGGCGAGGCTGTATGGCGTCCTCGCGCGCGAGGGCGAGAGCCTCCCCCTGCGTCGCTTCGTGGATGAGCCACGCGTTCCGGCACGGCGGCTGCTCAACCGCGAGGCCGCGCAGCTCGTTCGGCACATGCTCGCCGACCCGCTGGCGCGCCGGCCGATGTTCCCGGTCGGTGGGCCGCTCGACTTTCCCTACGCCGTCGCCGTGAAGACGGGCACGAGCCAGGGCTATCGCGACGCGTGGACGGTGGCGTTCAGCGACCGGCTGCTCGTCGCGGTCTGGGTCGGCAACCACGACTGGCGGCGGATGAGCGGCGTGGGTGGGGCGAATGGCCCGGCCGCCGCGGCACACCGCATCATGGATGCGGTGATGGCGGACCATCGACCGTGGCAGCCGATCCTCGACGCGTTCCCTCCGCTCGACCGCGCGGTGGCGGTGGAGGTCTGCCCGCTCTCGGGGCGGCTCGCGAGCGCGGACTGTCCCCACCGCAAGAGCGAGTGGTTCCACCCTGGCAGCGCGCCCACCGAGCCCTGTCCGTTCCACGCCCGGGTGAAGCTGGATCGGCGCAATGGGCTGCGCGCTGGCCCTCGGTGCCCCGGCTCCGAGGTCGTCACTCGGGTCATGCTGGACCTGCCGGACGTCTACGCGCAGTGGGCCAAGGGACAGCACCTCGACATCGCGCCCCGGCAGGAGAGCCCCTTGTGCCCGAGCGACGCGGAGACGGCCGAGCCGAAGGTCGTCATCCGCGAGCCCCGGGGCACGGTGCGGCTGCTGTTCGACCCGGACACTCCGGCCGCGGCTTCCACGCTGCGCCTGGCGGCGGAGGTGTCGCCGAGCTCCGAGGCGATCGTCTGGCTCGTGGACGGAGTGCCCGTGGCGACCGTGTCCTATCCGCACGAGTACCGCTGGCCGGTGACTCCAGGCAGGCACGTCATCACCGCCGCGATGGCGAGACGTTCCGAAGTGAGCCGTCCGTTGACCGTGGTGGTAGAGGACTGACCCGTCCACTGGGGCCCTGTGGTACTCAGCGTGAATGGCCGGCAGAAAAGGTCAGGTCCAGAAGCGGGGAGTCGAGCGGCGGCGAGCCATCATCGACGCCGCGATTCGACTCTTTTCCCAGTACGGGTTTCGCGGCACGGGTTTCGCGGCCATCGCCGAGCAGGCGGGAGTGACGCCCTCCACCGTGGTGCATCACTTCGCCACCAAGGAGATCCTGCTGCAAGCGGTCATCGAGGAGAACGACGCGCGGGTCGTCGCCCGGCTCGCCGAGCTCGGCAAGAACCAGACGGGGGTGCTCAGGGCGCTCGAGGCCATGGTGCATGACGCGCGGATGAGCGTGGAGGACCCCACCGTGGCCTCGCTCTACATCGTGATCGAGACCGAGAACCTCTCCCAGGACTCCGAGGTCCGCGCATTCTTCCTGCGCCGGAGCCGGATGATCCGTAAGCACCTCGCCGAGCTCCTTCGGGAGGGGATTCGCACCGGCGAGGTTCGCGCCGGGGTGGATGCCGACGCGAAGGCGCGCGAGATACACGCGTTCGTGGAGGGCGCCCACCTGCAGTGGCTGCTCGATCCCGAGGAGATCGATCTCGTCGCCCTGTACCGCTCCTATGTGGACAGTCTGATCCCTCAACTGGCGGCGGAGTGGCCCGGGAGGAAGAAGCCCTAGCTGCGAGCCTGCGTGTGCGTGAGGAGCGCCCGAGCGGTGCAGGCTGTTACCTGTCGAGCTTCCTGGGATGGGTTGCCTGTTCGCTACCTTGGCGGCTATTTCGGGCCCTGCCACGATGCCCGCGGAGGACAGGTCCATGCCCACGGCTTCAGAGTCTCCCGGCGCCTCTTCCCAGATGCATGGCAGCACGGCGGACCTGGCAGGGCTCATCCAGGACCTGTCCGCCCAGGCGTTCCATCGAGTCGTGGGCGCGGTGTGGACCGATGGGCGGCTCTCCAGCGCGACGCTTCCGGCCGTCCCCTTGCTGGTGGGTGCGCTTCAGGCGCCGGAGCCCTTGAAGGTCGCCCGGGCCGCGTTGCTGCTAGGCGTGCTGGCGGAGACCTCCGCCGAAAAGCAGGAGGTGCGGGAGGCGCTACGCCGCGCGATTCCCTCGGCGCTGGCCGCGGCGCGGCGGTGCGTACACAGCCCTCCGGCGCGGCTCTCGTTGGTGTTCTTGCTCGCGCACTTTCCCGAGGACCGCGAGCAGGTGCTTGGCGGGGTTGACCCGGGATGGTTCGGCCCGGAGGACTTCTCTCGGCTGGAGCGGTGCCTGCGCTCGCCGGACTTCGCCGACCCGGGCCTCGTGGACATCATCTGCCGTGGCTGGCCCTCGCCCGCCTTCTGGAAGGTGACCGAGGAGGAGGCCGCGACCGATCGGCGGTGGCGCCGCACGCTGGATCTCTCCACCGAGCAGGTCGCCACCTACTGGAGAGAGGAGACCGTGGCGCTGCTGGCGCTGCTCGGCGCCCAGGCGGAGTTCGCCATCGAGGAGGGCCGCCCATGAGCGCCGAGCGGCTCCGAGGCCAGCAGGGGGCGTTGGCGTGCCCCGAGTGCCACCGTCCGCTCACGCAGAGCCCCGAGGGCTTCGCCTGTGGCCCGTGTGGCGCGAGCTATCCGTGGCGCGACGGGTATGTCGACTTCGCGCCCCAGGTCACCATGAAGAAGTTCGGCCTGGGGCCCCTCTACATGCAGGATCCGCTGCACATCACCCGGTACGAGGACCACACCCGGGGCGTGTTCGTGAACCTGATGGGCACGAACTGGGGCGGGGCGCTGAGCAAGGCGGATGAGGACGCCTACATCCAGCGGCAGCTGAAGCCCTCGGAGGGTCCCGTGCTGGACCTCGCCTGCGGCGCCGGCCGGTGGACGCGTGCCGTGGTGGAGCGGGTGGGGATGAACCGGGTCATTGGCGTCGACCTGAGCGTGGCGATGCTTCGCGCGATCCGGGAGGCCCTCCCGGAGCTGGCCACCGTGCGGGCCAACGCCCAGAAGCTGCCCTTCGGGACGGGCCAGGTCGGCGCGGTGAACTGCTCCAACGCGCTCCAGCTCTTTCCCGACCCGGCCGCGGTCTTCCGCGAGGTGGCCCGGTGCCTGTGCCCCGGGGGCACCTTCACGGTGCTCACCTTCCGCAAGGCGGAGCGGCCGCTGTACCGGCACTTCCAGCGCCAGCATGAGGCCGCGTTCAACGTGCGCGCCTTCAGCGTCGAGGAGATTCAGGGCTGGCTGGAGGCGGCCGGGTTGAAGCTGGTCGACCTGCACACCCCAGGGACCTTCCTGTTGTTCACCGCTTCTTCTTCTTCTTCGCCTTCGTCTCCGTGACCTTCTGCTCCATGATCTGGGAGAGCTCTTGACCCAGCTTCGTGCTCGCCTGCTCGATGGCGCTCACGTTCGCGTCCATGTTGACCTGCACGTACCAGCGGCCGAGGTCCGACTCGAGGAACTGGGTGTAGGCCCGCACGTCCGCGTCCGGGAGGTCACGGTAGGTGTAGAGCACGATGGCCCGGACGGATTGCCTCAGGGTGGGGCCGATCTGCTCCTGACCCCGGGTGATGACCTCGTCGAGCTTTCCGGGTGGCAGGCGCTTCTCCGGGGGGGCCGCGGCGTTGAACGCGCTCACCACGCTTCGCAGCATCACGCTGACCATGCGCCGGTTGAACTCCATGACGCGGCTCGCCTCCTGGAGTCGCTCGAGGATCGCCTGGCGCGCGGCGGGTGGAGGTTTGCTCTGGATCTGCTGGGCGTATTTTCGCAGCGCCGGGCGCTCCTTGACGGAGAGCGCGCGGACCTCCAGCTCGACGGCCTTGCGAGCCAGGGGCGTCCGCAGCCACTCCAGCACCGCCGCGCTCTTCTTGGCATCATAGGCGCCCCGGTGGTGCGCGAAGAGGGCCTGGTAGAGCGGCTCGGTCTGGAACACCCGCTGCATGCTGGCCTGGAACTGCTTTTGCTCCTTGGGCTTGAGCTGGCCGCGCGCATCGCCGATCTCCGACTGGCTGTTGGCCACCAGCTGTTCGATCTGCTTGCGCGCCCCTGACAGCTCGAGGATCTCCCGCACGACGGCATCCGGATCCGCCGCGGCCTCCTGCGCGTGGGCGAAGGAGGCGAGCAGGCAGAGACAGGTGGCCGCGAGGAGGCGCATTGTCATGAGAGCGAGCTTCGGCGAGACACGCCGATGAGCGCCAGCAGCAGCAGGCCCATTCCGAGCGCGCCCGAGGCGTCGCTCCCGGCCGAGCCACAGCCGCAGCCCTCGGAGGGCTCCTCGGAGCCGGTGCCGGCGGCGATCTGGAACGCCAGCCGGCTCTCTCCGCCATCGCCGTCGATGACCTTGGTGATGATGGTGGCGAGCCCCTCCTCGGACGGAGTCCATTGGAAGGTGCCGTCCTCGTCCAGCGAGCCTTCTCCGCTGACCAGCACCCACTCGAGCGCATCATTCGTGGCGGCGGCATCCGAGCCCGACAGCTTCACAGTGACCTGCTTGTCCAGGCTTGCCGTCACGCGCTCCTGGGGCAGCGGGACGGGCGGCGCGTTGTGGACGACGAGGGCCCGCGAGGCGGTCCAGCGCACCCCGCTGGCGTTCGAGGCGGTCACCTTCACGGTGAAGCGACCGTTGTCCTTCCAGGCGTACGAGGTGGTGGCCCCCGTGGCGGTGGGGCTGCCATCGCCGAAGTCCCAGGTATAGGTGTGGTCCGCCTCGGGCGCGTCCACGCGGAAGGCGAGCGTGGCGGACTCCTCGCCCACCGCCGCCGGCTGCGAGGGCCCCTGCGCCAGGACGATGGCTTCGGCGCTCCGCACGCGGATGCGCAGCATTGTGGTGGCCTCCTCGGTCGCGGTGGTGGCCTTGAGCTGGACGTCATAGGTGCCCGCCGTGGTGAAGGCGTGGACGGGCAGGTCCTCCTGGCGGGTGGCGCCATCGCCGAAGGTCCACTCGAGCGAGATCGGCGCCCCGGCCTTGTCCACAGCGTTGGCGTAGAAGCGCACCTGCTGGCCCTCCGCCGGGCGGATGACGTCGGCCGCCGCGCTCACGGTGAGCGAGCGCTCGACCACAGTCAGCTGCACGATGGCGGTGGAGGTCGCCCTGCCATCGCCCGCCGAGAAGGTGAAGCGCGTGGTGCCCGTGAAGCCCTCGGGAGGGGTGTAGATGGCGTCCGGCAGGTTGCCGGAGATCCGGCCCTCGTCGGGGGGAGCGGTGACCTTGAAGGTCAGCTCATCCCCGTCCAAGTCGCTGCCGTTGAGGTAGATGGGCGTCGGGCTGCCCGCCGGGACGGTGAGCTCCTGCGCGACGGCGACCGGGCTGTCGTTGACGTTGGTGACCGTGATGGAGACCGTCGCCGCGGAGGACGTGGTCGCTCCGTCGGAGGCGGTGAAGGTGAAGCTGTCCGGCCCCTTGTAGTTGGGCTCGGGCTTGTACGTGAGCGACGGCGGCGTGCCGGTGAGCGAGCCGTGGCTCGGCTGGGAGACGACCGCGAAGGTGAGCGCGTCCCCATCCGGATCGACGCCCGCCAGCGTCACCGTCAGCTGGGAGTCCTCCTGGACCGTGAGCGTGCGGGCGGTGGCCGTGGGCGTGTCGTTCACCGGCGTGAGGGTGATGGAGATGGTGGCTGGAGCGGAGCTGGCCTGCCCATCGAACGCGGTGAAGGTGAAGCTGTCCTGCCCGTGGTAGTTCGCCCCGGGGGTGTACGTGAGCGACGGCGGCGTGCCACTGAGCGTGCCGCGAGTGGGCCGCGAGACGATGTCGAAGGTCAGGCTGTCGCCGTCCACGTCGGAGCCGGTGAGCGTGACCGGAATCGGGGTGTCCTCCTCCACCGTGAAGGACTGTCCCAAGGCCACGGGAGCATCATTCACCGGAGTCACGGTGATGGAGATGGTGCCAGGGGCCGAAGTGGCCTGGCCATCGGAGGCGGTGAAGGTGAAGCTGTCCGGACCGCTGTAGTCGGCCTCGGGCCGGTACGAGAGCGACGGCGGCGTGCCGATGAGCGTGCCGTGCGCGGGCTGCGAGGCGAGGGCGAAGGTGATGCTGTTGCCCTCCGGATCGACGGCCGAGAGCGTGATGCTGACGGGCGAGCCCTCGCTCGTGGTGATGGACTGGGCGGTGGGCACCGGCGCGTCGTTCACCTGGGTGACGGTGATGGAGACGGTGGCGGGAGCGGAGGTGCCCTGGGCATCCGAGGCGGTGAAGGTGAAGCTGTCCGGGCCGATGTAGTTGGGCTCCGGCGTGTACGTGAGCGACGGCGGCGTGCCGGTGAGAGTGCCGTGGCTCGGGGGGGAGGCCACCGCGAACGTCACGGCGTCACCCTCCGCGTCCGTCGCCGTGAGGGTGAGGCTCTTGGGGGTCTCCTCCGGGGTGCTGACGGTCTGGGCCTGGGCGATGGGCGCGTCGTTCACCGCGAGGACGGTGATGGAGACGGTGGCCGGGGCGGAGCTCCCCTGGCCGTCGGAGGCGGTGAAGGTGAAGCTGTCCGGGCCCGAGTAGTTGGCGGCCGGCGTGTACGTGAACTTCGGAGAGGTGCCGGTGAGCGTGCCGTGCGCCGGCTGCGTGGCGATGACGAAGGTGAGCGCATCGCCCTCCGCGTCGCTGCCGGTGAGCTCCAGCACCACGGGCTGGTCCTCATCCGTGGTGGCGCTCTGAGGGTCGGCGGTGGGCAGGGTGTTGTCCACGGTGCTCAGCCGCCGCGCCTTCAGCCGCTGCACGGGATTGCCGAGGGTCGCGTCGGTCGCCTGGTACACGGCGAGCACGCCCTGCGTGCCTCCGGAGGCGAGGGTCACCTGGCTCTCGGCGGCGGGGCTCTCCGAGAGGACGAAACCGTCACCGTCCAGCGCCACGCCCGTGCGGCTGACGCGCCCTCCATAGATGTCCATGCCCGTGCCGTTGCGGCCGTCCTGCCACGCCACGAGGAAGTCCGTGCCGTTGAAGGTGACCGCGGGAAGCTGCTGATGCCCCGAGGCGGCCGACACGGTGATCGGCGTCGCGTCCAGCGGCGTCCCCGCCGTCCGCACCCGCCGCGCGAAGAGGTTCGCGTGGGGCGGCAGCCGGTAGTCCGTCCAGACGACCAGGTAGTTCGTCCCGTCGAAGGCCACGGCCACGTCCGTCTGGGCCTCGCTGCCCGAGGCGAGCTGAACGCCCGTCGCGTCGAGCACCGTGGCCGACCGGTTGACGCGAGCGCCGAAGACATCGGCGGAGACGCCGTTGCGCCAGTCGCTCCAGGCCACGAGGTAGTTCGTCCCATCGAAGGCCAGGGCCGGCGCGACCTGATCGCCCGCCTGCGTGCTGATGCCGAAGTAGAGGACGTCGAGCACGGAGCCCGCGGGGCTCACCCGCGTGCCGAAGATGTTCCGGTCCGCGCTGGTGCCGGCATCGTCCCAGACGACGAGATAGTTCGTCCCGTCGAAGGCCACGGCCGGGTTCTCCTGGGCGTTGGCGCGGAGGCACAGGGGCAGGCCGCTGGCATCCAGCACCGTCCCGGACGGGCTCACCCGGGCGCCATAGATGTCACCGGCGGGCCCGCCGCGCGTGTCCTCCCAGACGACGAGGTAATTAGTGCCATCGAACGCGAGGGCCGGCTTGCGCTGGTGCCCGTTGGCGGTGGAGAGGGCGAGGCCGGAGGCGTCCAGGACGGCGCCGCTGCCGCTCACCCGCACGCCATAGATGTCGAACCCGTTGCCGCGGTTGTCCTGCCAGACGACGAGGTAGTTCGTCCCGTCGAAGGCCACCGCCGGGCTCGTCTCGGTGTTGGCCGAGCGGCTGGCGGTGAAGCCAGCCGGGTCGAGCACCGCGCCCGCCGCGCTCACCCGCGCCCCGACGATGTCGAGCGCTCGGGCATCGTGCCAGGTGATGAGGGCGCTCGTGCCGTTGGAGGCCAGCGCGACCGAGTGCTGGGCGTCAGGGGCCTGGGACACGACGACGCCCGAGGCATCGAGTACGGTGCCCGCGGCGTTCACCCGGGCCACGTACACATCCGACTGGCTCGTGGCCGAGCGCAGGTCCTGCCAGCCGAGCAGGTATTCACTGCCCAGGCGCGTGAGCGCGGGGCGCGACTGGGCCGCCGGCTGCAGGACGAGCGGCAGGCCCGCCGCATCCAAGACGCTCCCGTCCAGTCCGATGCGCGCACCATAGAGGTCGGCGCCGGTGGAGGCGTTTCGGAAGTCCTCCCAGACGACGAGCGCGGTGGTTCCGGCGAACGCCACAGTGGGGTTGCGCTGCGCCTCGGGCGCGGCGCTCACGGAGATGCCGGCCGGCTCGAGCACGGTGCCGTTGGGAGAGATCCGCGTGGCGTAGATGTCCGCCTGGGTGCCCGAGCGCTCGTCCTGCCAGACGGCCACGTAGTTCGTGCCATCGAAGGCCAGCGCGACCTCGCTCTGGTTGCCGGTCGCGTTGGAGAGGGTGAGCGTGCCACCAACAGGCGTGCCCGCGGTGCTCACACGAGCGCCATAAAGGTTGGTGGGGGCGCTGAAGCCGCTCTTCTCCTCCCAGGCGACGAGGTAGTTCGCCCCGTCGAAAGCGACCGCCGGGGT
Source organism: Hyalangium ruber (assembly GCF_034259325.1). Taxonomy (NCBI): domain Bacteria; kingdom Pseudomonadati; phylum Myxococcota; class Myxococcia; order Myxococcales; family Archangiaceae; genus Hyalangium; species Hyalangium rubrum. The sequence continues at coordinate 39,702 of NZ_JAXIVS010000030.1, forward strand.
GCTCATCATCAGGCCGAAGGAGATGGAGGTAGCGACCACTGTGCCGTTGGGATCCAGCACCGTGCCATTCGGGCTCACGCGCGCGCCATAGATGTCGGTGCCACTGCCGCGTCGCCCGTCGTTCCAGACCACGAAGTAGTTCGTCCCATCGAAGGCCACCGCCGGGCTCAGTTGCGCGTTCTGCGCGGTGGAGATGGGGATGCCGAAGCCGTCGAGCACGGCGCCGGCCTGGCTCACCCGGGCGCCGTAGAGGTCCACCTCGCCGCCGCGATCATCGGTCCAGACCGCCAGGTAGTCCGTGCCGTTGGAGGCGATGGCGGGCGCGGCCTGCGTGCCACTGCCCGGATCGGTGACGGGCGTGTCCAGCCCGAACTCCGGAGAGATGGCGGGCGCCAGCAGGGTAGGGAAGGAGGAGCCGGACAGCAGCGCGGCCGGGACCTGGAACTCCACCGCGCCCGCCACGAAGCGGGCAGGAAGCTCCGTCCGCTTCCCCGAGGCGTCCGTCCAGGCGGCCTGGCTGTAGCGCACTCCCAGCCCCGTTGCGTCGGCGAAGTGGACACCGCGAGGCGTCTCCCCCACGAAGCGCAGCCCGCGGACGGGGACGCGGATCAGCAGCGCTCCCTCGCCCTGGGGCGCACGGGCGAAGTGCCAGCGCTGCTCGATGCCGCTCTCGCTGTTGTGGAACTCCTCCGTCACCTCGCCCCGCGTTAGCGAGAGCGAGCCATCCTCGCGCACCCCGCCACGTCCGGCGGGAAGCTCGAGCCCGGCGCCGCCACGAGAGAAGCTCGCCGCGCCAAAGGTGACCGGCGTGCCCGTGAGGACGCGCGAGGCGTCCAGGGCGTGGCGCGGAGTGAAGGTGAGCCCCGTCGCGGTGGCACGTGCCGTCCACGCGCTGTGCCCGGCGCTCCAGCCCTCGCCATCGGGCCGGTAGGCAAAGTGGACCCGGCGGACGACCTCGCCCAGATCGAACTTCCCACCCGGAGTGTCCGAAGAGACCCGGGGGGGCCTGGCCTGCGCCGCGGGGGGAGGCGACGGATCACGGCACGCGGTCCCGAGCGCAAGGAGGGTGGAGAGCAGGGCGAAGCGGTTCCGAGGAGTAAGGATCAAAGGAGAGCCTGAGCCGTGTGGGCGGTGGAGCGTTGCCCGGACCATGTCACGGCACAGGGGGGCCACGCACTGTCATCCAGGCAACGTGTCCCGAGGTATGAATCGGACACACCTTGGATGACAGTGCGGGTGTGTCCTCACCCCGCGCGCACGCGCAGGACCACCTTGCCGGTGGCGTGTCGCTGCTCCAACTCGCGCAGCGCCTGCGCGCCCTGCTCCAGCGGATAGACGGGGCCCACCAGCGGCTCGACGATGCCCTGCTCGGCCAGCGCGGCGATCTCCCGGGAGAGGGTGGTCGTGAGCGTCGGGTCGTGCATGAGGAACGCGCCCCACGCCACGCCCACCACGTCGATGTTGCGCAGCAGCAGCCGGTTCGCCGCCACCTCGGGGATGCGACCGCCCGCGAAGCCCACCACCAGCAGCCGGCCCTCGGGCGCCAGGCACTTGAGGCTCCGGTCGAAGATGTCTCCGCCCACCGGATCCATCACCACGTCCGCGCCTCGGCCGTCCGTCTTCTCGCGCACCTGCTGCAGCCAGTCCCCGGTGGACAGGAGCACCTCGTGCGCGCCCGCGCGCCGGGCCACCTCCGCCTTGCGCTCGTCGCTGACCACGGCGAGCACGCGCGCTCCGGCGCCTCGGGCCACCTGGATCGTCGCGGTGCCCACGCCTCCCGCCGCGCCGTGGACCAGCACCACCTCGCCCGCCTTCAGCCGGCCGCGCCGGTGCAGGGCGAAGTGGGCCGTGTGGTAGTTCATCACCGCGCCCGCGGCGGCCTCCATGCTCCAGCGCTCGGGGACGCGGAAGGTCATCTCCGGAGCGACGGCCACCACCTCGGCCATGCCGCCGAACATGGTGAAGGCCATCACCCTGTCTCCCGCGCGCACGGAGGCACTCGCGGGGGCCTTGCGCACCACGCCGGCCACCTCCACACCGGGGATGAAGGGCAGCGGTGGCTTCATCTGGTACTTCCCCTGGGTGAGTAGCAGATCCGGGAAGCTCACCCCCGCGGCGACCACGTCGATGAGCACCTGATCTCCCGCCTCGGGCTCGGGCACCTCCACCAGGGCGAGTCCATCGGGGCCTTCCAGTCTTTGAAGTTGCAGTGCGCGCATGGTGTCCGTTGATCTCCCGGGGCTGATCAGATCCGTTGGGTCGGTTCTGGTCTTCCTCGGCGCCCTGCGTCAAGGCTTCTGCTGGACTCGGTTCTTGCCCGTTCGCGGACGCGCATTCTAGGGTGCCGCGCACCGTCATCCGGGGGTTTACATGCCCGTCGTGGAATCCCGTATCGATACCGTCACCCTCTACCAGCAGGGCGCTCGCGTGACGCGGCTGCTCTCCCTGGAATGCCCCGACGGCAAGCCGCCCACGGAGCTGGAGATCCCCCGCCTGCCGCTGGCGCTGTTCGATCCCACCGTGCGAGTGCGGGTGCTGTCCACCGACAACCCGCGGGCGGACCTGTCCGCCACCCACGTGCGCGTGGGCCTGTGGATCCCCCCGAGGGAGGCACCCCTCGAGACGGTGGATCAAGCAGCGCTGCGGGCCCTGCGCCAGCAGGTGCGGACCGTCGAGAGCCAGCTGAAGCAACTGGAGTGGGAGATGTCCGTGCTGGGCGGCATCCCCGTCCCGGAGCGCCCGGAGCCAGAGGAGGGCAAGCCGCCGCCGCCCTCGCCCCTGGGAGCGCGCATGGCGCTGGAGCAGTTCTCCCATGAGGGCGTGCAGTCGCGCCTCGTGGAGGCGCGCAAGCTCCGCGAGCAGCTGCGCAAGCTGTACGAGGACGTGGCGCTCCTGGTGCAGAAGATCTCCCAGGCCTCCACCGCGCGAGAGGTGACGGCGGGAGAGCTCTCCAAGTCCGTCCACGTGCAACTGCGCCACGGTGGCGGTGCGCTGGCACGGGCGCAGCTCTCCGTCGAGTACTTCGTCCCAGGTGCCCGCTGGGCCCCGAGCTACCAGTGCCGCCTGTCGCGGGACTGCCAGCAGGTGGAACTGGTGATGCGCGCCCTCATCTGCCAGCACTCCGGCGAGGACTGGCGGGGCGTGAAGCTGGTGCTCTCCACCGCCTCGCCGATGACGTGGACGGAGCTGCCCGAGCTGCCCTCCATCCGCATTGGCCGCGCGCAACCTCCAGCCCCCGGGCGCGCGGGCTTCCGGCCGCCTCCGCAAGGCGCCGCGGCGCTCTTCTCCGACTTCGACCGCGACCGCTCGATGCTGCTGCAAAGGCTGCCGGTGCCCTCGCCGTACGCGCTCCCGGAGCTGTCGGCTCCCGTGGAGCTGGAGGAGGGCATCTCCTTCGGAGAGGCGCCCAGGGACAGCGAGCCTCGCAAGAGGAAAGCCTCGCGCAGGGACCGCAGCCTGGATGACGGCTCCATGCGGAAGGAGATGGCGGACCGGGTGATGGAGACGGCGGTCGAACTGGAGAGCAAGAGCCAGCCCGTCTACGCCGAGGAGCCCATGGAGGCCTACGCCGAGGAGGAGTCCTACGATGAGGCGCCCATGCCGCCGCCTCCTCCGGCTCCCATGATGCGCTCCCCGGCTCCCGCGGCATCGATCGCCGTGTCGGCCGGTCCGTCTCGGGAGAAGGGGGGCATGGCTGTCGGCCGGTCCGCCGCGCGCGGTCTGGCCGGCCCGGGCGGAGGAGGCCCCAGCCAGGCAGGGCTGGAGCGAGTGGTGTTCACCCATCTGCGGCTCTCCGCTCCGTCCGAGTCCGCCCAGCGCAACCGGCTCCAGCCCGTGGACGCGCGGCGCTTCTATATGGAGACGCTGGCGCGCTTCTCGGTCACGGTGTCCTTCGACGTGATGACCGTGGTGGCGGAGGCGGAGAACCGCGCTCGCGCCGTGGCCAATGCGCCACTGCCGGGAGGCGCGGTGGACGCCCGGAGCGTCGGTGGCTACTTCGACTTCAGCTACGCGGCCGATGCCTCGGTGGACGTGCCCTCGGACGGGACGTTCCACTCGGTGGCCATGGGCACGCGCGGCGGCGAGGCCAGCGTCGTCTACGTGGCCGTGCCGCGCGAGGACAGCCATGTCTACCGGCAGGCCCAGGTGAAGAACCCGCTGCCGGCCCCCATGCTGGCGGGCCCGGCGGAGGTCTACGTCGGGGGCGAGTACGTGCTGTCCACCACGCTGCCCACGGTGGCGCCCAAGGGCGACTTCAAGCTGGGGCTGGGGGTGGAGCAGGCCATCCGCTGCGCGCGCAACACCCGCTACCGGGAGGAGCGCAGCGGCACCAAGGTCGTGGCGATGTCGGAGCTGTGGCACGACATCACCATCGATCTGGTCAACAACTTGGATCGCGAGATCATCTGCGAGGTGCGCGAGCGCCTGCCCCAGCCCGCGCAGGAGGCGGAGGTGGTGGTGGAAGAGGGCGCCATCACTCCGGCGTGGGAGCCCTACACGCAGGAGGAGCGAGGCAGCCCTCTGGAGGGAGGCCGTCGCTGGCGCCTCACGGTGCCCGCCCACGGCGCGAGCAAGCTGTCCGCCCAGTACGTGGTGAAGCTGTATGCCAACAACGAGCTCAACGGCGGCAACCGCCGGGAGGCCTGACATGAGCACGGCGATCCAACCCACGGGCGTGGAGCGTTATGAGCCCGAGCTTCCCAAGGGCGCGGCTGTCCTGGAGGCTCCGGTGCGCGGCGTGACGTTGCTGGAGGACCGGGCGCAGGTGACGCGCCGGGGCACGGTGCGCGTGAGCGCCGGGCAGAACCGCGTCGTGGTGCATGGCGTGGCGCCGGTGGTGCAGGACGTGTCCCTGCGCGCCGAGGTCCTCTCTGGCACCGCGCGCGTGGCGGACGTGCGCATCCGCCGGGGGCTGCGCATCCGGACCGCGGACAAGCCCGAGGCGGCGCGCGCGCTCGAGGAGCGGCTCGAGGCGCTGCGGCTCCAGCGCGAGCAGGTGCTGGAGGATCAACTCCGTGCCCGCGACCGCTTCGAGCGCATCCACCAGATGGTGATCCTCGGCGTCTCCGAGATCCCCGCTGATGCCGGCTGGGGCATGGGCATGGCGAGCCAGTGGCAGGACTCGTTCGACGCGCTGTTCCGCAAGTCCCGCCAGCTGCGCGAGGGCGCGCTGCAAGGCACCTTCACCGCGGAGCAGCTCGCGGAGGAGATCGCCGCCGTGCTGCGCCAGCGCCAGGCGCTGGACCGGGTGGACCACCAAGTCGTCTCCTGGCTGGAGGCGGACGTGCTGGCGGACGCGGCGGGGGAAGTCGAGGTGCGCATCGACTACGTGGTGCCCAACGCGCTGTGGCGGCCGCTGCACACGGCGCGGCTGGTGGGTGGCAAGCAGGTCCACTTCACCTCCTCCGCGGCGGTGTGGCAGAACACGGGCGAGGACTGGAAGGACGTGGAGCTGCAGTTCTCCACGGCACGCTCCTCGCTGGGCACCGAGCCGCCCCTGCTGCACGCGGACTCGCTCACCGTGAAGAAGAAGAGCGAGCAGGTGATGGTGCAGGCCCGTCAGGTGCAGGTGCAGAAGGCAGGCCTGGGCAGCGCACCCGCCACGGGAGGAGCGGCCCGCCCCGCGGCGCCGGCCGCCGTGGACCTGCCCGGCGTGGACGATGGCGGGGAGACGCGCAACCTCAAGGCGCCGGGGAAGAACTCCGTGCCCTCGGACGGGCGGCCCAACGTGATTCCGCTCTTCACCTTCGAGGACGGCGCGGAGGCGGCGCTGGTGACCTTCCCGGAGCTGGAGCCCAAGGCGTTCCTGCGAGCGACGTCGCGCAACGCGGCTTCCAGCCCGGTGCTGGCGGGGCCGGTGGAGCTGCTGCAGGAGAACGGCTTCGTGGGCTGGACGCAGACGCTGTTCGTGGCGCCGAAGGAGAAGTTCGAGCTGAGCTTCGGCCCGGATGACGCCGTGCGCATCCAGCGTGAGGAGAAGAAGAGCAGCAAGGTACACCCGGTCAGCAAGTGGACCGATGCCACCACCCACGTGACGCTCTACCTCTCCAACCTCTCGGGCGAGGCGCGCACGGTGAAGGTGACCGAGCGGCTCCCAGTGTCCGAGATCGAGCATGTGAAGGTGGAGCTGGATCGGGAGCGGACCAGCGACACGCCCGAACTCGATGACAACGGCTTCTGTACATGGAATGTCGAGCTGCCCGGAAACGGGCACCTGGTGCTGCACCTGTGGTTCAAGGTCTCGCTGGCGCCTGGCGTGCAGAGCGTATGAAGAACCTTTCGCAGTCCCAACCCCTGGGAGACATCCACCCATGAAGTTGCGTCACGTTGTCGTGGCTTCCGTTGTTCTGACCACCGTCGCCTGTGCCCCGATCCAGAAGCAGGGCACAGCCCCCACTGGCGGCACGGCGGTGAAGATTGGAAATCAGCTGCCCTTCGATGCCGCCTCTTGTTCGACGTCCACGAAGCTGCCGGCGAACGTCACCCCCAATGGCTTGCTGGGCGCGTTGGCGACCGCGCGGCCGGCGGTGATGGAGTGCCTGGTGGCGCCCACCTCGCGTGGCCCGGCGCAGACCAGCAAGGTGCTGGTGAAGGCCAGCCTCTCGGAGCAGGCCGGCACGTACACGATTACAGGCGAGAACCTCACGCCCGAGGGCCAGGCGTGCGTGCAGAAGGTGATGGAGACGGGCGTGCCGCTGGCGCCGATCGCCAAGGGCGCGCAGCCGGTGAGCGTGGAGATCGACTTCTCGCACGAGGCGGGGCGCAGCCTGGGCGTGACGATGGGCGAGAACCCCGTCTCGGACTACTCGGGCGCGGTGCGGCTGGGCCAGGCGCAGTGGTGTGACTGCTACGCGCCCTTCGCCACGACGGTACCGCCCACGCTGAAGGCCAACATCAAGCTGACCAAGGCGCAGCCCAACCCGACGGATGTGAGCTTCGATCCCGCGGGCTCGCCGGAGGGTGACGCGCTGGCCGCGTGCCTGAAGGGGAAGATGATGGCGCTGCCGGTGGCGGCGACGGACGACATCCAGTTCACCCGGAACTTCACGCACTTCAACTCGAAGGCGACCGAGCCGGCGGCGAACATGACGCCCGAGTACCGCTTCTTCCAACTGGAGCTGTCGCGCAACCTGCGCACGGCGGAGGCGAACCTGGCGCTGGGCGCGCACGAGGGAGCCTCGGACGCCTATGACTCGACGCTGATGAAGTCGCAGAAGGCGAAGGGGAAGATGGCGGGCGAGGTGACGGCGAAGTGCCAGCAGCTGATGGATGCGGGCAACGCCTGGGTGAGCGCGCTGCAGGCTCAGCAGAAGGCGGAGCAGGCGACGCTGGCGAGCGCCACGGAGCTGAAGGCGAAGGACGCGATGTGGGCGCAGGCGGAGGGTCAGCTGCAGCAGGTGACCACCCGCACCCAGGAGGACCTGACGAACGCCCAGTCGCGCATCAAGTCCGACCAGGAGGCGTGCGCGCGGAAGTAGCCCCGTAGTGGTGGTAGCGCCTCGGGCCCCGAGAGTGACGGGCGCCCGAGGCGGGCTGTGGACACCTGTCTGCCTGGGAAATTGTGCTGTACGGACAAGCAGTCGCAAACCCTTGCATGTCCGGACTCGTCCCCGCCCCAGACACGTGCGTTCCTGGGGCATATCTACGGTCCCGTGCTCCCGAGGCCATCAACCGATATTCCGCAGCGCCGGACGTGCGGACTGCCCCAACTGGTTCTTCCAGCGGACCTGCTTGTTCTCGGCCACGAATTCCTCGGTGACCATGGCTCCATCCAGGGTCAGCCGCATGTACCCGTTCAGGGTCCGCTGCGGGCTCTGGGGATCATGCGCGGATTGATCTTCGAACCAGACCACGCTGGAGCGATTCCGCATGAGGATGGGCGGAGGAGCCGCGGGGATGGCGCCGTGGCCAACACAACGCCCCTGGATGCCCTGCTGCTCGGGATGCGCAACGGCGGCGTGGATGTGTCCCCAGTACCACAGGGCGGCCATGCCGTTCAGCGCTCCGGTGATTTGGCCCCAGAGCAACTGGGGCGCATTGGAGAGATCGAGCCCGTGGTGGTGCGTGAGCAGAATGAGCTGCTTGTCATTTCGCTGTGCCTCCTGCGCCATGGAGGTGAGCCACGGCAGCTGTGTCTGGGGGTTTAGGTTGCCATCGCTGTAGAAATGGCCACCTGCGTAGTAGGCGCTGTCGAGCCCGATCAGCATCCAGTGGCTGTTCTCCAGGGCGAACTGCGAGAACCCCTGCTGCTGGGCGAACTTCGCATCTCCCAGGGCCTGCATGTACCCTCGGAGCCCCGAGTACATCTCATGGTTGGAGTTCAGCATGAACGAGCCCAGCTTGCCCGTGGGCCAATGCGAGGTGAACCGTTCCATCTCCTCAGTGGGTGTGCCCGCGTAGTAGACGTCTCCAAGGTGGATGGTGATGTCGGGTCCCTCGGCTTGGATGTCGAGCCCGATCTGGAGGGCGGGGTTGATTCCGGTGCCCCAGTCGCCGACGAGGGCAATCCGCGCCGTGTCTGGGATTGGGATGCGTGGAGGTGCCTCTCCCTGACCCGGGAACGGGCGCTTGTTGTCGACATAGAGGTAGTAGTCCACCAGCGATTCGATCCAGCCGGGATCGAGATTCTCGTATTTCTTGAATCCCCAAATGTTTCCGCTGTCGTCTACCCACGTCCCGTCCACCCACTCGCCGGGAGGCGCTCCGTTCCCGGAATGTGCATCGGAGAGCAGGTGGAGGACCTTCTGCAGCTCGCTCGCTTCCGGCGGAACCTTCTCAAGGACGGAACTCGTAGCGGACGTCGAGACCAGTTGTTGACGTGCTTTGTCGAGCAGGTCAAGCACCTGACGATTCGCGGAACTCTCCTCACGTGCAATGACGTTTCGGGCGGCCATTTCCAGGTGCTGGGCCAGCAGCTTGATCGGGACCATGGGAATTCCTCTCATTCAAGGAGAGGGCTGCGGTATGTGCCCTCTGGCACCTTGATGTGAAACAGAGTGCCACCCTCACCTGGACGAGGCTGTGAAGCGCTTCATACGGAAAGAGTGAACGGCTTCATGTCACCCATGGCGACGGGCGCGCAAACGCATCGGCTTCGGGCGGCCATTTCCCGCAGGCCGCCATTCTCCTTATGCTCCCTGGACGGCCCCTGCTGCCCAGGGGATTCGCAGGAGATGGAGTCAGGAGATGGTCGTACCGGCGATCGCGGGATACACGCTCGAGGCTCAGCTCTACAGCAGCGCCCGGACACGGGTCTACAGAGGGAACCGCGAGAACGACGGGCTGCCCGTGGTCCTCAAACTCCTGAACGAGGCATCGCCGAACTTCGAGGACGTGACTCGTTTCCAGAGGGAGTACGAGATCGGCAGGAGGATGTCAGGAGATGGGACGGTGAGGGTGCTTGCCTTGGAGGCGGTGCTCAACAGTTGGGCCATCGTGATGGAGGATGTTGGGGCTCGCTCGCTCCGCCACTTGATGGAGGAGCGGCGGCTCCGCTTGGGCGAGGTTCTGAGGCTCGGGGTTGGCATTGCCGCCGCGCTCGCGGCGATCCACCGGCAGAACGTCATCCACAAGGACATCAACCCTGCCAACATCATCGTCGAGCCAATGCGAGGGGAAGTCCGGCTCATCGACTTTGGTCTGGCCACGCTGCCCTCCCGGGAGACTCCCAGCTTCCTCAGCCCCAATCTTCTGGAGGGGACCTTGCGTTACATTCCCCCCGAGCAGACGGGGCGGATGAATCGCGCCGTTGACCACCGCGCGGATCTCTACTCGCTGGGCGTTACCCTCTACGAGATGCTGACAGGGCAGGTGCCCTTCGCCGCGACGGACGCGATGGAGCTTGTCCACCAGCACATTGCACAGCAGCCCATCCCCCCGCATGTGATGGATCCCTCCATTCCTCGCTCCCTCTCGGAGATCGTGCTGAAGCTGCTCTCGAAGATGGCCGAGGACAGGTACCAGAGTGCCCTGGGGCTGAAGAAGGATCTGGAGACCTGCCTGCGCGCTGGGCTCGCGGAAGAGCGGCCCCTGCCGGTAGAGCTGGCGGATTTCATCCCGGGCCAGCAGGACGTCTTCAACCGGTTTCAGATCCCGCAGAAGCTTTACGGGCGTGAGGCCCAACTCGAGCAGCTGATGAAGGTCATGGGCCGAGCGGCGCGGAACAGGGCCGAGCTGGCACTGGTGGCGGGTGAATCCGGCGTGGGCAAGAGCGTGCTGGTCCACGAGCTGCAGCGGTCCGCCCCGGATCGGCGTGTCCTATTCGTCTCGGGGAAGTTCGATCTGTTGCAGCACGATGTCCCGTACGCCCCGCTGCTCCAGGGCTTCTCCGACTTTCTTCGTCACCTCCTGACCTTGAGCGAGGCACAGCTGAGCCGCTGGCGCCAGCGGCTCTCCGAGGCACTGGGCGAGAACGGCCAAGTGATTGTCGAGTTCCTGCCCCTGCTAGAGCAGATCATCGGTCCCCAGTCGCCTGTGGCGGCGCTGCCTGCTCAGGAGGCGCAGCTCCGCTTCAACTTCGTCTTCCAGCGTTTCGCCATGGCGCTGGGCACCGAGAAAGAGCCCCTGGTGCTCTTCCTGGACGATCTCCAGTGGGCGGACCTGCCCTTCCTTCACCTGCTTCAGACGATCCTGGTGAACCCGCGCATCCAGCACCTGCTGATCGTCGGGGCCTACCGGGAGGATGAGGTGGGGGATACCCACCCACTGCGTCAGATGGTGGAGACGGTGGAGAAGGCAGGCACTCAGGTCACCATCCTCTCCCTGAACCCCTTGGGGCTTGAGCACGTAGAGCAGCTCGTCGCGGACACGTTTCGTTGTGACACGGAGCGCTCGGCACCGCTTGCGCGGCTGCTTTGGGAGCGCTCTGACGGTAACCCCTTCTTCCTCGAGCAGCTTTTACGCACCTTGTACGAAGACGGCCTTGTTGGCTTCTCCCCGGAGGCAGTCTCGTGGACCTGGGATCTCGAGGCGATCCGCGCGCGAGGGCTCACCGACAACATCATCGGGCTCATGGTGCGCAAGCTCCAGAACCTGCCCGAGCCGACCCAGCGCGTGCTGGAGATCGCAGCGTGCATCGGTAATCGCTTTCCGCTCGGCTCCCTGGCCATTGTGCAAGGCCGCGCCGCAATGCTGACCGCCCAGGAGCTGTCCCCCGCCATTGAGGAGGGGCTCGTCCTGCCGCTGGACAACGGCTGGCGACTGGCGGAGCAGGGCTGGACAGAGAAGGCTACCTACAGGTTCCTGCATGATCGCGTACAACAGGCCACTTACTCGCTCATCCCGGAAGGCTTCCGGCCGGAACTCCACCTCAGGATTGCAAGGCTGCTGCTGGCCCGGACAGCGCCAGAGCATTTGGAAGAGCGCCTGACCGATCTGGTACAGCAGTTCAACCTCGGCTGCTCCCTCATCACAAATGAGGAGGAGCGATACGAGGTGGCGCTTCTAAACCTTCGGGCGGGTCGCAAGGCCAAGGGTTCAGCAGCTTTCGCGCCAGCGTTAAGGTACTTCTCCACGGCGCTCTCACTTCTCCCGGAGAACGCATGGACGCAGCACTACGAGCTCTGCCTCGAACTGCACACGGAGGCCATGGAGGCGGAGTATCTCAACGCCCACACCCGACAGGGCGACGAACTCTCGGAGCTCGTGCTCGCCAGATCCAGGGATCCGATCAAGAAGGCGAAGGTCTACGGCACCCGGGCTATCTTCGCGTCCGCTCGGCGGGACATCCCTCGGGCCATCGATGACGGCTACCGGGGCTTGGCCCTGTTGGGACTGGATCTCCCACGGCACGTGGAGCCTCCGGAGTTCCTGGAGGCAGTGCGCTCGGTCAAGGCGCTGCTGGCGGGCAGGAGTGCGAAGGATCTCCTGACACTTCCCCGGATGACCGATCCCCGTTGGCTGGCGGCCAGTCAGATTGTGTTGACGTTGGCTGCCCTGGTCTATCTGCAGGATGTCCTCGTCTCCGTGGTCCTCAACCTGGAGATGGTCAAGTTGTGCCTGCAGCACGGCAACGCACCAGAGGCACCGTATCATTACTCCAACTTCGGCTCGATGCATGCGGCACTGCTGGGGGATGTGGACACCGCCGTCGAGTACGGAGACTTCGCTCAAGAACTGCTGGCACTGATGGACGTGAAGCGGGTCAAGGCCAAGGTGTATATGCACCGGGCCGTCTTCATCCTGCACCTGAAGACTCACCTGCGGGAGACGATAGCCCCGCTGAAGGAGGCCATCCAGGCGAGCCAAGAGAGCGGGGATCTGCAGTTCATGGACTATTCCTCCATCTTCGCTTCCCGGCATGCCTTCTACATGGGGATGCCGCTCGATGAGGTGCTCCGAGAGCATGCTCGCAACCTGGAACTGATGACCCAGTGGAGGCTTGAGCAGAGCACCCGTGCCATTCGCTCCATCCAGCAGACGTGTTTCTGTCTGATGGGCCGCGCCCGGGATCCCAAGCGCCTGCAAGGGGACTCCTTCGATGAGGAGGTCGTGCTACCCCAGCTCAAGGCCATGCGGTTCGGGGAGGGGCTGTCGGAGCTCTATCTGCAGAAGATGCTCCTGGCTTACCTCTTCCGCGACGCGGCTCTGGCCGTGGCCATGTCGGAAGCCGGCGAGCCGTACGCGAACTCCCAGGTGGGCCAGTTCGCCCAGCCCCTGCGCATCTTTCTCCAGTCGCTCGTACTGTTGATGGCCTGCGCGGGCTCATCCGAGGAAAAGCGGGAACGAGCCGTTGCCAAGGTGCGGCAGAATCAGAAGAAGCTTGAGCACTGGGTGGGGCACGCTCCGATGAACTGGCGGCACCGTTACCAGTTGGTGGACGCGGAGCTGGCACGCGTGCAAGCGGACACACTCTCTGCGGCTCGACTCTACGAAGAAGCACTCTCAGGCGCGAAGAAGCACGGCTGTGTCAATGACGAAGCCCTCTGCCACGAGCTCACGGGCGAGTTCTTCCTCACGCTGGGGCGCACGAGGCTTGCGTATGACAGCCTCGGCGAAGCGGCGATCGCCTACCACCGCTGGGGAGCCGAGGCCAAGGTGGCCGATCTGGAGAAGCGCTACCCGCAGGCCTTCAAGCCCAAGCGGGCCCCGACGCGCTCTTCGAAGGACACCGGCTCTTCCAGTAGCCAGGGTGAACAGCTGGATCTGTCCACAGTGCTCAAGGCCGAGCAGACCATCTCGGATGAGATCCGGCTCGATCGGCTGCTGGACCGGTTGATGCGGATCGCGATGGAGAACGCGGGAGCGCAGCGAGTCCTGCTCATCCTGGTACGCGCCGGTCAGCTGATCATCGAGGCGGAGCAGACGGTGGAGCCCACCCCTTCCGCAGCGCTCCCCTCGCCGGTAGAGGGTTCCACGCTGCTATCCACCGCCGTCGTGCATTTTGTGGCGCGGACCCTCGAAAACGTGGTGCTGGATGACGCCTCCACGCAAGGGATGTTCACCCATGACCCTTATGTGGCCCAGCACCGCCTCCGCTCGGTGCTTTGCACGCCCTTGGTCAATCAGGGCCAGCTGGTAGCCATCCTCTATCTTGAGAACAACCACACCACCGGCGCATTCACGGCGGATCGGCTAGGGGTCCTGCGCCTGCTCTCGGCCCAGGCGGCCCTCTCGCTGAAGAATGCTCTGCTGTTCGCGCAGATCGAGGATTACAGCCACACGCTCGAGCAGAGGGTGGACGAGCGCACGCGCGAGCTGCGGATGAAGAATGAGGCACTGGACCGCGCGATGCGCCAACTGCGCGACACCCAGAAGAAGCTCGTGGCGCAGGAGAAGCTGGCCTCGCTCGGCGCGCTCACCGCCGGTATCGCCCACGAGCTGAAGAACCCCCTCAACTTCGTCAACAACTTCGCGGAGCTCTCCGTGGAGTTCGCGGACGAGCTAGTCACGGTCATGAAGGCCCAGCTCTCCCGAATGCCCCAGGAGAGCGCCCAGGCGCTGGACCCGCTGCTCACTCGCTTCCAGGAAAGCGTGTCGAAGGTGCAGGAACACGGTCAGCGCGCGACGCAGATCATCAACCGCATGTTGATGCACTCCAGGGAGTCGTCGGAGGTCAAAGCCGCCGTGAACCTCAACGAGGTGGTCGCGGACAGCCTCTCCCTCAGCTACCGGGGGTTCCGCGCCCGGGAGGCGGACTTCGCGCTGGACATCCAGACGGACTATGACCCGGAGGCCGGCGAGGTGGAGATGGTTGCCTCGGAACTCAGCCGCGTGGTCATCAACGCCGTGGACAACGCCTGCTACGCCCTGCTGCAGCAGAAGAAGAAGCTGGGGGATCGTTTCACTCCGCGCTTGGAGGTGAGCACCCGGGCCCGTGGAGCGCGGGTGGAGATACGAATCCGGGACAATGGCCCTGGCATCCCCGAGGCACTGCTCGGCAAGGTGTTCACCCCCTTCTTCACAACCAAGCCGCCAGGCGAGGGCACGGGGTTGGGACTCTCCCTCAGCCATGATGTCATCGTCGGTGGCCACCTCGGGGAACTCCGCATCGACTCGGTGGAGGGAGAGTTCACTGAGCTGATTATCGAGCTTCCCAGGTCCGCGTCCTGACGCTGCTGGGTCAGTTGTCTGAAGCCCTCAAGGTCTACGCTCCCTGCCGCGACGCAACGGCATGGTGGGGCAATGCCACATCCAGGCTGTGAACGGCGTCACAAGCAGAGCGTGAACCGCTTCACAGAGAAGGCCTCCGAGTCCTTGCTAATTCATGGGCAGCTCGGAGGGAAACCATGTCACTGCTGGACAAGATGCTGCGCATCGCTCGCACCTGGAGCATCAATACCATCAACTCCCTGGTCTATCTCGGATCGGGTGGAAAGAGAGTCCTGCACGAGGGGCGCTTTCAGGGCTGGCGTGGGACATGGACCAACTGGAGCCGGATGTTCGAGTGCCAGCCGGAGTTCTTCAAGAAGCCCAGGACCGAGAAAGAAATCTGCGACATCGTCGCACGCGCGGAAAAGGTTCGCACGGTGGGAGGGGGACACAGCTTCAATGCCTCCCCCCTGACAAACGGGACATTGCTGTCATTGGACGACTACAGCGAACTCTTAGAGCTCCGTGTCGACAGCGATGGGAATCATGTAGCCCGCGTCCAGGCAGGCATTCGCCTGAGGGACCTCACCGCGCAGCTCCGGAAGCAGGGCTTGGCCTTGCCGGTCCAAGGCTCCACGGATGCCCAGAGCATTGGAGGTCTGATCGCGACGGACGTGCATGGCACTGGACGGGATGCCGGCTTTTTCTCGACCCAGTTGCTCTCGCTGCGGATTGTCAACGCGGCAGGAGAGGCCAAGACCTACAAGAAGGGGACGCCGGAGTTTCATGCCGCCATCGGAGGAATCGGCGCCTGCGGAATCGTGATCGAAGCAGAGATTCAATGCGTGCCTGCTTTCAACCTGAGGAAATCGATCCAGGTCAGGAAGCGGGTGGACGTCGAGGCGCAGGTCGACACACTGCTGAAGCAGCATGACCACCTCAGCTTCTATTACATCGGAGGTGTGGATACGGAGAGCGTCCGGATGAACCTGTGGGAGCACACCCAAGACAAACCATCGCCCTTGTATCAGTTGCGCAAGATGATGTCCGAGCTCGAGGACATGGTGCTCTCGGGATACCTGCTTGGCCTGGCGAGACTCCTGCATCTCTCAAAGCTGTTCGCGAATTTCGGCCTCTGGGCCCTCAAGCTTCTGCAGAGCAACAGGAGCCAGGTGCTCCCCTCGAACGAGGGCTTCCCGCGAAGGCTCTACTTCCATCATGACGAACTCGAGTATGGCGTCCCCTTCGAGAACCACAGGCGGTGCCTGCATGAGATTCTTGAGATGCTGAAGGAGCGGCGCTTCGTGACGATCCTGGAACTCCGATTCACCCCCGATACTTCTCAGGCGCTGCTCGCACCCGGCGCTCACCGGCGTACGTGCTACTTCGACCTGACCCCGAGCCTGTCGACAGACCCGTCCGAGGTCTTCGCCGAGGCGGAGCGCATCCTGGTGAAGCATGGGGGTCAGGTCCATCTCGGGAAAGCGACCTGGGCAACCCAGGAGACCATGAAGCAGATGTACGGAAAGTGGTGGTCTCAATTCCTGGCGGTCCGAAGGAAGCAGGATCCCAAGGGGAAGTTCATCAACGATTTCGTTGGACGCCTCCTCGCGGGGAGCGAGGAGCGCACGCCCGTTCAAGAAGCCGAGGAAGTGGGTATGCGCGCCGCCAGTTGAGCCCGCGGCTACGGTGCCCCCAACCCTTGGCGCGGGCGAGCTGGGAATTCCGCCCGCGCCAGGCCTGCTGGACTATTCGATTGTCCAGGTCACCGTGCCGCTGCAGCTGCTGTTGGAGTTGCAGCCCGCGCGGATCTGGAACGTGCCGCTGTTGATGGTTCTGTAGGACAGTCTCGAGCCCTCACCGTTGAAGCAACTGTTATCGTTGAATGCAATCTGCGTGGCGGAAGGGCCATAGAGCCGCAGGTAGGTGTCGCCCGTGGCGCCAACGCAGGTGTTCACGGCGAGCGTCTGGCCCGGGCTGAGGGCGACATACTGGTTCACCGTGTTCTGCTGGGCGTCATTGGTGTTGCTCGCGCTGAAGGTGTACGAGCCCCCTGTCGTCGGCGGATTCGAGGCGATCTGCCACACGACCGTGGCGGTGCAGCTGCTGTTGCCGTAGCAGCCGCCGTGGATCTCGTAGGTGCCCCCGCCGGTGCTGGTGAAGGAGAGGCTGGAGCCAGCGCCGCCGCAGGCATCGTCATTGAAGACCAGCTGGATCAAGGGCCCGTAGAGGCGCAGGAATGTGTCGCCCGTGAAGGTAGCGCCCGGCAGACCGCAGGTGGCCACGGTGATCGTCTGCCCCGCGGTGAGGGTCACCACCTGGTTCACGGTGTTCTGGTAAGCGCTGCCGGTGTTGCTCGCGCTGTAGCTGTAGGAGCCGCCGGGCAGCGTCGCGGTGCCCTCCAGACTCTGGATGACGGGAGCCTTGGACTCGCCGGGGGTACCCTGCTCCGGTGCGGCACTGTCCTCGTCGAGGGAGCCGCAGCCTACGAAGGCCAGGACACACAGCAGGGTTCCAATAACGTGGGTGCGCTGGGGGGCGCGAGAGCAGGGGATTCGCATGGACAACTCCTCCTTGGAGGCGGAAGACAGAACCGTCAGCCGGGCGGCCGAGCGGGCGCACATCATGCACAAAACCGCTTTCCCTGTCTTCACTACCAGTCCTGGATACCCTAACCCCTAGTCTAGGACCCCGTGAACGCCGGGGCCACCTCTGAGGTAGGGTTGTCTCGTAAGTCCTCGCCGAGCCCCGTCCCGACACGGAGCTGCCCCGTCCTTGGCCGCACGGAGGGAGAGGTGGTCAGCCCTGGGCCTTCGGCAGCGTGACGGTGCCCGGGTTCTCGATGGCAGCGAGCG